>JAXDHL010000170.1:0-6190 GCA_034664525.1 Solirubrobacteraceae bacterium | reverse complement strand
ACGACGCACCGTCTCCCACCCGCGCTCGCCGCGCTTGAAGCGGCGGACGTCGGTGGGGGCGAACGCGCCGCCGGAGAAGGTCTGCAGCTCGACCTCGAGCACGCCGCCGTCCCAGCGCAGCACGTTGAACGAGTTCGTCCGGGCGGGCTTGCGGCGGCGGTGCGAGGTGGCGGTGCCGGCCTGGACCTGCAGGATCCCGAGGCCTGGATCCTCCTTGACCTGCCGGCGCCAGGTGGAGTGGGTGTGGCCGGCGAGCAGGACGTCGGCGTTTGCGAGCGCTGCGGCCTCGAGCGCGTCGAGGTGGCCGGTGACGTGGCGCTCGTTGACCGGGTGGTGGGTCACCAGGACGCGCAGGTCGGCCGGGTCGCCGGACGCGAGCGCGGCCACCGCGCGCAGCCGCTCCGCCGTCAGCCGCCCCGCGGTCCGGCGCCGCGTCGAGTCCAGCCCGAGCACGCGCACGCCGTCGCCGACCCACAGCGGCTCGAAGTCCTCGGTGATGTGGTGCCGGTAACGCCGCCGCGGGACGAACGTGCGCCGCACGACGTCGAACAGCGGGATGTCGTGGTTGCCGGGGACGACGAGGTACGGTGCCGGCAGGCCGTCGAGCCAGCGGCGGGCGGCCCGGAACTGGCTCGCGCGGGCGCGCTGGGTGAGGTCCCCCGATACGACGATCAGGGTCGGAGCGAGCGCCTCGAGCGCGCGCTGCAGGGCGGCGACGACCGGCGGCTCGTGGGCGCCGAAGTGGACGTCCGAGACGTGCGCGAGGGTGGTGGCCGTCGGCGCGCTCAGGCTGCGGTCCGGCTCCCGCCGACCGAGTCCTGGATGAAGTCGATGATCGCCTGCGTCGGCGCGCCCGGTGTGAAGACCTCGGCGACGCCGAGCTCCTTGAGCTCCGGGATGTCCTGGTTGGGGATCGTGCCCCCGACCACGACGATGATGTCGCCGGCCTCCTGCTCGCGCAGCAGCTCGACGATCCGCGGCACCAGGGTCATGTGCGCGCCCGACAGGATCGAGAGCCCGACCGCGTCGGCGTCCTCCTGCAGCGCGGTCTCGACGATCTGCTCGGGCGTCTGGTGCAGGCCCGTGTAGATGACCTCCATGCCGGCATCGCGCAGCGCGCGGGCGATGATCTTCGCGCCACGGTCGTGGCCGTCCAGGCCGGGCTTGGCGACGACGACGCGGATCTTGCGGTTCTCGGCCATGGGTGCGGCCGATGTTACCGGCCGCGGCTTGCCGGTTGACGAACTCCGCCCGGCTGCGCAGACTGGAGGAACCGATGGGGAGCTTGTTGGGATGCTCGCTCGTCGCGTTGCTGCTGGCGGGCAGCGGGTTGGGGTCTCCAGGGGTGGAGACCACGATCCAGGACGATGCGACGCTTCTGCACCGGTCCGATGCGGAGCTCCGCCAGGCAACGCGCCAGATCGCCGAACTCGGCGCCGATCGCGTGCGCCTGACCGCGGGCTGGTCGGTGCTGGCGCCGTCGCCGCGTGCGCGCCGCCGGCCGGGCCGGCCGTTCGACGCGCGCGACTCGTCGACGTATCCCGAGGCCGGCTTCGACGCGCTGGACCGCGCCGTGCGGGCCGTCGGCGCGGCCGGCATGAAGGTGCAGATCGACATCGCGTTCTGGGCGCCCCGCTGGGCGGTGGCGAAGCCGTCCTCCAACCCGGACCGCCAGCGCTACATCCCGAACGCCCGGGCGTTCGCGAACTTCGCCGCCGCCGTCGCGCGCCGCTACTCGGGCGACTTCCCCGACCCGCGCCGCCCGGGCCGCCACCTGCCCGCCGTGCGGATGTACACGACGTGGAACGAGCCCAACCACGTGAGCTTCCTCGCGCCGCAGTGGAAGGCGGTGCACGGCGGCGGCTACCGGCCGTACTCGCCGCACGTCTACCGGGCGATGCACGAGGCCGCCTACCGCGAGATCAAGGCGGTGTCGGGCGAGAACCTGGTGCTGATCGGCGGGCTGAGCTCGTTCGGCTCGACCGTCCCTGGCAAGGGCGCGGTCCCGCCGCTGCCGTTCCTGCGCACGATGGCCTGCGTCGATGCGGCGATGCAGCCGCTGCAGGTCCCCGAGTGCCGGAACGCCGGCCCCCTGCACGCCGACGGCCTCGCCCTGCACCCGTACTCCGTGGGCGTCGCGCCCGGGACCCCGGCGCCCCACCCCGACGACGTCTTCCTCGCCGACCTGGGCCGCATGGATGCGCTGCTGACCCAGTTGCGCGAGGCCGGCCGCATCGACCAGCCGTGGCCGCTCTACCTGACCGAGTACGGCTACGACACCGGCGACTTCGCCCAGACCCCGGAGACCCAGGCCGCCTACCAGGGCTGGTCGACGTTCCTCGCCCAGCGCGACCCCAACGTGCGCATGTTCGCCCAGTTCCTGCTGCGCGACATCCCGGACGGGCGGCCGCGGCCGTACACCCGCTCGGGGCTGCTGTACGCCGACGGGCGACCGAAGCCGGCGGCGCAGGCGTTCAAGATCCCGCTCTACGGCGCCTATGCGATCGGGGCCGACGGACAGCCGGCGCTCGTCCTCTACGGCGGTGTGCGCCCGGGCGACGGCCGCAAGACGGTGCGCGTCGAGCGCCGCGACGGCACCACCGGCCAGTGGGCCGCGGTCACCACCACCGGCTCGACCTGCGGCGCCGACGACGCCGCGTTCCTCACCGACGGCTCCGGCTTCTTCACCCGTACCGCGGCGTGGCAGGGACCGGGCACGTACCGGCTCGGCTGGCTGCACGGGGGCGGCTACGAGTACGGCGCGGCGATCCCGGTCGACCAGGGCGCGCCGCTGCCCATGCCGCCGCCCGGTCAATAGGCCGCGGCGCCGAACGCCGACGGCGGACTTGGGCCCCCTGGACATGGCGCGCGCGCCCGCGGTCGCGCACGATTGGACGCGATGGCCCGGGACCGTCTCACGCCGCTCGACCGCTCCTTTCTGTACGTCGAGAGCCCCACCGCGCACATGCACGTGGCGGCCCGGGCGCGCTTCATCCCGGATCCGGAGCTGCCGCCGGTGACGCTCGATCGCGTCCGCGACCTGGTGCGCTGCCGGCTGCACGCCAGCCCGCGCTTCCGCCAGCGCCTGGCGTTCCCGCCCGGCGGCATCAGCGCGCCGGTGTGGGTCGACGATCCCGGGTTCGATCTCGACCGCCAGGTGGTCGCCCTCAGCGGCGACGAGGAGCCGCTGGGCCGCGCGCGCTTCGCCGCCCTGGCGGACGCCGTGCTCTCCGAGCCGCTGGACCGCGACCGGCCGCTGTGGCGGATCCACGTGGCCCCGTGGCTCGAGGACGGCACGGTCGGCCTCGTGCTCAAGGCCCACCACGCGATGGTCGACGGGCTGTCGGCGCTCGCACTCGGGCTGCTGTTGCTCGACATCCGCCCGGACGCGCCGCAGCCCGACGAGCCGCCCGAGTGGACGCCGGAGCCGCCGCCCGGCGGCGTGCGCCTGGCCGTCGACGCGCTGGCCGACTACGGCGCCGAGTCGCTGCGCGCCGCACGCGGCCTGACGCGCGCGATCGGGACCGGCCGGCGGATCGGCGACACCGTGCGCCGGACTGCGCTGGCGATCGAGTCCGACGTGCTGCGCAGCGCGCCGTCGTCCTACCTGAACCGCGCCATCTCCCCCCGCCGGCGGCTGGCGGGGCACCGGGTGCCGATCGCCGACCTGCTGGACGTGAAGACCGCGCGCTCGGCCACCCTCAACGACGTCGCGCTGACCGTCGTCACGGGCGCGCTGCGCGAGCTCGCGCTCGCGCGCGGGACCGTGCCTGCGCCGCTGAAGGCGATGGTCCCCGTCAACCGCCGCACGCCCGAGGACGGGGACGCGCCCGGCAACCGGATCGCCTTCGTCTCGGTCACGCTGCCGCTGCACATGCGGGCGCCGCTCAAGCGCCTCGACGACATCGCCGCCCAGACGCGCGCCTTCAAGGCCGCCGACCGGGCATCGGGCTCCGAGGCGCTGCTCGGCGCGGTCGGCCTGCTGCCGCCGCTGCTGCAGGACGCTGCCGCGCGCTTCGCCGCGTCGGCGCGCGCGTACAACCTCGTCGTCTCGAACATGCCGGGACCGCGGGTGCCGGTCTACCTGCTCGGCGCGCGCTGCGTCGAGGCCTACCCGGTGATCCCGCTCTCGGACGGCCACGCGCTGTCGGTCGGGATGCTCTCGCTGTCGGACGCGCTGTGCGTCAGCGCGTACTGGGACCCGGAGGCGCTGCCCGAGGGTGAGGGGCTGCCCGGCGCGATCGGCCAGTCCACGCTCGAACTGGTGCGCGCGTCGGCGAAGCGCGCGTCACGCGCCGCCTAGTGCTTCCGGCCCCGCCGCACGCCGGGCCCTGGGGCCGTCCCGGTCGCAGCGGACCGATCCGTGGCTGGTCCCGACGCCCGGTGGAGGCGGCTCCGCGACCCGCCGAGCCGGGGGTCCGGCAGCCGCTGGGCGCTCGCCATCCGGGACGGCCGCTGACCCGGCCCGCGGGGGCAAGGCCGCTCGCGCGTCCGGGATCCGGTCGCGTCAGTTGACCTTGATGGTCATCTGCATCGGGCCCGGGTGCACGTCGCAGCGCAGCTTGTACGTGCCCTTGGCGTTCAACGTGCGCGAGTAGGTCCCCTTGGACATCAGCTTCGAGTGGAACTTCGCCGGGCCCTGGAAGGCCCGCACGTTGTGCACGACCTTGCCGGTCCACTGGAAGGTCACCTTCGTGCCCTTCTTGACCGTGATCGTGGGCTTCGTGTGGTTCTTGACGAAGTAGTTGTCGCCCAGCTTGACCGTGCGGGTCGCGGCGAGGGCGCCGGCGGCAAGGAGGCCGGCGACGGCGGTCACCAGGATCACGATGGAGAGCTTGCGCATGACCGTCCCTCTACAGCTAGAAGACAGGCGTCTCAGTGTACGTCCCCCACACCTCCTGGAGGGTTCGAACAATCTCCCCTTCTGAGGCGTGCGCCCGGGCCGCGTCGACGAACGCCGGGAGCAGGTTGCGAGAGTCGTCGGCGGCGCATTCGCGCACCGTCGTGAGCGCCGCCTCGACGGCCTCGGAGTCACGCCGGGCGCGCACGCTCTGCAGGCGGTCGAGCTGCTTGCGCTCGAGCGCGGGATCGATCCGCAGCAGCTCGATCTCGCCGTCGTCACCCTCGCAGAAGTCGTTGACGCCGACCTGGATGAAGTCGCGCTTGTCGATCCGCTGCTGGAGGTCGAACGCGGCCTCGGCGATCTCGCGCTGCGGGTAGTTGCGCTTGACCGCCTCGACCATGCCGCCGAGCTCGTCGATCTTGGCGAAGTACGCGTAGGCCTGGCGCTCCATCTCGTCCGTCAGCGCCTCGACCATGTACGACCCGGCGAGCGGATCGATCGAGTTCGTGACCCCGGTCTCATGGGCGATGATCTGCTGCGTGCGCAGCGCCGTGCGCACGGCGGTCTCCGTCGGCAGCGCCAGCGCCTCGTCGAACGAGTTGGTGTGCAGCGACTGGGTGCCGCCGAGCACGCCGGCCAGCGCCTCGATCGCCGTCCGGACGACGTTGTTGAGCGGCTGCTGGGCGGTCAGGGAGACCCCGGCGGTCTGCGTGTGGAAGCGCATCAGCCACGACTTCTCGCTCTTGGCGCCGAACGTCTCGCGCAGCTCGCGCGCCCAGATGCGGCGCGCGGCGCGGTACTTGGCGACCTCCTCGAAGAAGTCGATCTGGGCGTTGAAGAAGAACGACAGCCGGGGCGCGAACGTGTCGACGTCGATGCCGCGCGCGACCGCCTCCTCGACGTAGGTGAGGCCGTCCTTGAGCGTGAACGCCAGCTCTTGCGCGGCGGTCGCCCCCGCCTCGCGGATGTGGTAGCCGGAGATCGACACCGGGTGCCAGCGCGGCATCTCGTCGGTGCACCACTCGATCAGGTCGGTCATCAGGCGCATCGCCGGGTCGACCGGGAAGCACCACTCCTTCTGGGCGATGTATTCCTTGAGGATGTCGGCCTGGACCGTGCCGGCGAGCTGGTCGCGTGGGACGCCGTTGGCCTCGGCGGCCACGACGTAGAAGGCCATCATGATCGCCGCCGGCGCGTTGACGGTCATCGAGACCGTCACCTCACCGAGGTCGATGCCGCCGAACAGCGTCTCCATGTCGTCGAGCGTGTCGACCGCCACGCCCTCACGGCCGACCTCGCCCAGCGAGCGCGGATGGTCGGAGTCGTGCCCCATCAGCGAGGGCATGT
>JAXDHL010000169.1:0-15036 GCA_034664525.1 Solirubrobacteraceae bacterium | reverse complement strand
GCCGGCGGACCACGCGGGCGCCGGCGGCCTCGGCCGCCTCGGCGGTCCCGTCGGCCGAGGCGTCGTCGACGACGATCACCTCGGAGGGCGCGGCGGGGACCTGCTCGAGCGCGCTGCGCACGGCCCGGGCGACGGTGCCGGCGCTGTCGTGGGCGGGCACGACGACGGAGACGGGGAGCGTCGGCATGCCGGGGCAGCGTAGTGTCCAGATTCAGTGATTCGGGCGCACTCGGCGGCGCGCCACGGCTACGATCCGCCGGAATCCGCGCCCCGATCGCCTACCTCGTCCTCTCGCACACGGAGCCCGCGCTCGTCGCGCGGCTGGCCGACCGCCTGCTGCGCGGCGACGAGCGCTGCCACGTGGTGGTCGACCACGATCGCGCGGGGCCGCCGCTCGACGGGCTGCCGGCCGACCCGCGGCTGCACCGCCGGCTCAGCGCGCGGTCCGGCGGCTGGGGCGGGTTCGGGCTCGTCCAGGCGGTGCTCGGGGCGTTCGGCGCCGTCCGGCGCGAGCTCGACCCGGACTGGGTCGTGCTGCTGTCCGGCCAGGACTACCCGGCGCAGCCGCTGGCCGCGGTCCGCGAGCACCTGGCCGCGAGCGGCGCCGACGCGCACATGACCGTCCTGCGCGAGGTCACCGACGGCGATGGCGAGCAGGACCGCTTCTGGCACGCGCGCTACTTCAACCGCTGGATGCGCCTGCCGCGCGCGCCGGCCATGCTGCCGGAGCCGCTGCGCGCGAAGCGTCGCAACCTCCAGCACCGCGTCTCGATGGGCCAGCGTCACGTGTTCCTGTGGAGCCTGCCGCGGGGCAGCGGCACGCTCGTCGGGGTGCGCCGGCGCCGGACGCCGTTCGGCCCGGGCTACCCGTGCTGGGCGGCCTACCAGTGGCTGGCGCTGTCGCGACACGCGCTCGGCGTCCTCGAGCGTGAGCTGTCGGCCCGGCCGGAGCTCGTGGCGCTCTACCGCCGGTCGGTGATCCCGGACGAGTCGCTGCTCCAGACCCTGCTGCTGAACGCGCCGGACGTGCGCGTCGCGCAGCCGAACCTGACCTTCCAGCGTCCGGCCGGGCTCGGCGACGCGCACGCCGCCGACCTCGAGCTCGCCGACCTCGAGGCCATCGTCGCCTCCGGACGGCCCTTCGCGCGCAAGATGCACGCCGGGCGCAGCCTGGAGCTGATGGCGGCGCTCGACGCGCGCCTCGGGCTCAGCCCCGCAGGGTGAGCGACACGCGCGCGAGCCGCCGCACCCCGGCCCGACGGAGCGCGCGGGCGGTGCGGGCGGGGATCGCCACGTGGACGGTCCTGGTCGCCCCGGCGCCGACGCGGTAGCCGGTCCGGCCCAGGACGCGGCCCCGCGGCACCGTCGCGACGACGGTGCCACGGCAGGGTGCGCCGGAGCAGGTGACGCGCACCGGCAGGCGGGCGCCGGCCGACCGGACGGTCAGCGGGGTGGCCAGCGCGACGGCGGCCCGCGCGTGCGGGCGCGGCTTCTTGGGCTTGGGAGTCGGGGTCGGGGTCGGGCTGGGGGTGGGCGTCGGGGTGGGCGTCGGGGTCGGCGTCGGGGTCGGCGCGGCCAGCACGTGCACCGTCACGCTGCCCGTCGCCGTCCGGCCGTCGCGCATCGTGATCCGCACGCCGATCGTGCGGTCCCCGGCGGTCGCCAGCGCGACCGCGCGCTTGACCGCGATCCCCTCCGCCGTCTCGTACGTGCCGTTGCCGTCGAGGTCCCAGTCCACCGCCTGGCGCGGCTGGTCGAGCACCGAGTTCGTCGTGTCGAGCGTGACGGTGCCGCCGGCCGTCACCCCACCCGCCGGGCCGTCGACCGAGATCACCGCCTTGGGCGTCGCCGAGCAGCCCGACCAGTCGGTGCAGATCGGCGCGTCGAGCAGCTGCAGCTTGGCCCACGGGAACGCCTTGAGCGCCTGATCGGCCCACTGGCCGCCCATCACGGCGGACAGCGCGTCGGTCTGCCCCGGCGCCGGCGGATCGGTGTAGAAGACGTTCTTGTCGTACGTGCGGTCGCGGACCACGATCCCGTACTTCTGCGCCGCCTCGGCGATCATGCGGACGCCCGGCACCATCGAATAGGCCGAGAGGTCGAGACCCGCGGGCAGGCGCATGTGCGCGCCCTCCGGCAGCGCGTCGGCGTCGGTCAGACCGCCGTCCGTGCGCTGCGTGGGCCAGAACCACTTGTTCTGCGCCGCGTCGTTGACGGCCAGCGCGACGGCATGGTCGATCTTGCCGGCACGCAACTCGGCCTGGGTGATCACGCCCGCGTTCATGGAGACCGACGTGGCGGTGACGTTCCAGCTCGGGCTCGACGCGCGCGCCGCCCAGGTCGGCGCCGTGGGGTCGGTCCACTGGATGGTCGAGCCGATGCCGCGGTCGATCCGCATGTCCTGCATTGCCCCGCCCCACTGCGCGGTCCACGTGCCGTCGGCGGCCTGGCTCGCGGCCCAGAACTCCCACTCCTTGATCGAGCCGTCCGGCTGGACCTGGGCGATCGCGAAGTTGTTGTCGCTGCAGTCGGCGGGCTTGGCGCCGGCCGGGATCGGCACCGCCGACCAGGCCCGCATCATCGCCGGGTCCTGGTAGGACGGGTGATTGAGCGTGACGGCGACCGTCGGGGTCGAGGCGTCCGCCCAGTAGAGCGGCATCCCGCACGTCGACGAGTTGATCCAGGCGCCCTTGGCGGTGACCATGGTGGTGAACCACGCCATGTAGCGCCCGCTGTCGGGGCTGATCGGGGCGTCGGCCCGCAACGGCAGGTTCCAGATCGAGTCGGGGGCGAACGGCTTGAAGCCGGCCGGCGGCGAGGCGGCGTGGGCCGGCGCGGCGGCGAGCACGGTCGTGACGATGAGCGCCGGGATCGCCCGGCGGAGGGAGGAGCGGAACATGGGACTTTCGGAGAGGAGCGGCGCCGGAAAGGCGGGGGACGTGACGCGCGGTCACCAGCTGCATCGACGCACGGCCCGCCGGGACGCACCGAGAGCCGGAGCGCTGGACGGACGTCCCATCGCGCGTCCGCGTCCGGACCGTCCTAGGGTCCTCCGATGCCCCGCGTCATCGTCTGGCGGGAGACCGTCCTCCCCGGATCGGAGACGTTCATCGCCAACCAGGTCGGCGCGTTGCGCCGCTGGGAGCCGGTGGTCGCCGGCCTGCGCGCGCAGGACGAGGGGCTCGACGTGCGCCCGGGCTTCGTGCTCGACGCGGGCCGGACGCCCGCGCGGCGAGCCGACCGGCGGCTGTTCGCGCGCACCGGGGTCGGTGTGCGGGTCGGGCGGCTGCTGCGCGGGGCGGCGCTCGTGCATGCCCACTTCGGGCCGGACGCCGCCCGGATCGCCCGCGCGGCGGTCGTGGCCCGGCGCCCGCTGCTGGCGACCTTCCACGGCTACGACGCGACGATCGAGCCGGCGGCGCTGGGGGTCGACTACCGCGTCCTGTTCGCGCGGGCCGCCGGGCTCGTGGCCGTCTCGGGCTTCATCCGCGACCGCCTGGTCGCCCTCGGCGCGCCGGCTGAGCGCATCCGCGTGCTGCCGATCGGCATCCCGGTGCCGCCCGACCCGGGCGAGCCGGCCGGGCCGCCGCGCCTGCTGTTCGTCGGGCGGCTGGTCGAGAAGAAGGGCTGCGCCGACCTGCTCGACGCGCTCGCCGGGCTGGAGGCGCGACCGCCGCTGACGGTCATCGGCGACGGTCCGCTGCGCGGCCCGCTGCAGCGCCGCGCCGCCGAGCTACGGGTGGACGCCCGCTTCCTCGGCCGCCGCTCACCGGCGCAGATCGCCGCGGCGATGCGCGACGCGACCGCGTTCTGCGTCCCCTCGCGGACCGCGGCCGACGGTGATCGCGAGGGCTTCGGCATGGTCTTCCTCGAGGCGGCGGCACACCGGCTGCCCGTCGTCGGCTACGCCTCCGGCGGCGTGCCCGAGGCGGTCGCCGACGGCGGGACCGGCCTGCTGGCCCCCGAGGGGGACGTCCCCGGCCTGGCGCGCCGGCTCGCCCGGCTGCTCGACGATCCGGGCCTTGCCCGCCGGCTCGGCGCCGCCGGCCGCGAGCGGGTCGAGCGCGAGTTCGAGCTCGGGGCCTGCACGGCCGCGCTCGAGAGCTACTACGACGCGGTCGTGACTCAGGCGGGAACGGCGCGCCTGCGAAGCAGGGCGACGACCTCGGTGAGCGCCCGCGGGTCGGCCGCCCGCAGCAGGCCGAGGTAGATCGCCGCGCCCGCGGCGACCTGGACGACGAGCACCACGGCCGGCGCTGTGACCGCGTCCAGCAGCCGGCCGAGCCCGGCGACGGCGAGGCCCATCGCGCCGGCGGCCAAGAACGGCAGCGCGTTCGCGCGCGCCACGTCGCGCAGGCCGAGGCCGAGCGTCCGGCGCACGGGGACCAGCACGATCGGGAGCACGAGGTAGGCGTTGACGGCGAATGCGACGGCGACCCCCTCCGCCTTCCACGGCAGCCCGATCAAAATCGCGAGCACGACGGTCACGTTGGTGAGGTTGCCCCACGTCGAGAGCAGCCGCGGCTGTCCCGTCGCCTGGCAGAGCACGCCGGACAGCACGCCCACGATCTGCGGCGGTCCCGACAGGGCGAGCACGACCAGCAGCGGCACCATGCCGGTCCAGCGCTCGCCGAACGCGACCGGCACGAAGTTCGCCGCCACGGCCGCAAGGCCGAACAGCAGCGGGAAGGTGATGATCCCGCCGGTGCGCCCGACCCGCAGGAACGCGGACCCGAGCCGGGCCCGGTCGCCGGCCAGCCGGGAGAAGACCGGCAGCAGCACGCGCCCGAGCACCCCGCCCACCTGGTTGATCGGCATCAGCATCAGCATGTAGGCGCGGTTGTAGAGGCCGAGGACGGTCGGGCCGCCGACCTTGCCGAGCAGCAGGTTGTCCGCGTTGCGCGCCCAGAAGTTGAGGATGTTGAACCCGGTCAGGTGCCCGCCGAAGCCGACGAGCCGGCGAGCGGCGGCGCGGGTCGGGCGAGCCCGCGGCAGCCAGCGGCTGATCGCGAACGCCGACACCGTCGTCACGCCGGTGGTGACGAGCGGCCCGATCACCAGGCTCGCCGCGCCGACGCCGGCCGCCGCGCAGGCGATGCTGATGACGGTGCCGAGCGTGAACGAGCCGATGTCGATCAGCGCGATCGCCCGGAAGCGCAGCTGCCGCTCGAGGATCGCGATCGGCACGACGGTCATGGCGATCGCGTAGCCCACCCCGGCGAGCGCCAGCAGCGGTCCTAGGCGCGGCTCGCCGAACAGCTGGGCGAGCGCGCCGCTCAGCGCGACCACCAGCAGCGTCAGCACGACGCCCGCCACCGCATTGATCCAGAACGCCGTCGCCGCGTCCTCCGGCGCCAGGCGGTCGCGCTGGACGAGCGACGCCCCCAGCCCGAGGTCGCTCAGCAGGAACGCGAAGCTGGTGAACGTCCAGACGATCGCAATCAGGCCGTAGTCGCTCGGCACCAGCAGCCGGGCGAGCACGATCGTCGACGCGAACTGCAGCAGCTGGCTGCCGAGGCGCGCCCCGGCCACCCACGCCACGCCGCGCGCGGTGTGGCCGCCGAGCCCCTGCGACGTGTCGGGGCCATCGGCGACGGCGTCCGCCGGGCGTTCGGTCGACTGCGGCGGGGCGCTCATGCGGCGACGCTTGCCGGCAGCCCGAGCAGCCGGCGGTCGACCACGTCGAGCAGCCCCGGATGGACGTCCTCGTCGAACTTGCGGGCGAACGGCCGGCCCGAGGCGACGGCCTGCTCCAGCTCGGCCTCGCCGACGACCACCGGGTGCGGGTCGGCGATGCTCTCGTGCCAGCGCAGCCACGCGACGCCGTCGTCGCGGACGCGCAGGCCGGCATCGGCGAGCACGGTCGGGAAGTACGCCTCGTCGGGGATCAGCGTCCGCGCGAAGTAGCGCTGCCAGCGCTCCGCGGCCGGGCCGACCGCCGCGGCGGCGACCGCCGCCCGCGACAGCGCCACCCACTGCTCGCCCTTGAGCGCGGGGGTCGCCGGCGTCCACGGCACCCGGCGCCGGCGCACCCCGAGCGCCCACCCGTTGCCGCGCGGCAGCTCGTTGAGGACGATCACGGCCTGGCGGTCGTAGAGGTGGCGGTACCAGACCGCGCGCCCGGCGCGAACCGCGATGCGCGGGAGTCGTGGCACGACGCCCAGGCGCGGAAGCCAGTGCCAGCGATGGGTGTACCGCATCCGGTGCAGGTCGTCCGGCGAGCGGAAGCGCCGCCCCAGGTGCCCGGTGACCAGCGGCTCGGCGCCGGCGATCGCGTCGTCGGGCCCGTCGAGGAGCGCCTCCTCCCATGGCCCCAGCGGCCGCACCGGGTAGTCCTGCCCCGAGACGAGCACCGTCCAGTCGGGATCGTGCAGGTCGCGGACGTGGCGGAACGCCTCGAGCGCCGCGGCGACGAGGCTCCAGTGGCCCCAGCGGCCGGTGATCGAGCTCACCAGCAGGTCCGCCCCGGCGGCGGCGGCCTGCCCGGTGTCGATGTAGTCCGCCGGCGGGCGGTCGTGGCGCAGCAGCACGCGGGCGCGCGGGCTCGAGCGGCCGATCGTCCGCGCCAGGCGCAGCGCCTGGCCGGCCTTGTGGTGGCACAGCACGACGTAGGCGACCACCGGGTCAGCCACCCTGGCCGTCCTCGGCCAGCAGGCGCCGCATGGTCCGGCCGTAGGTGAGCTCGTGCGCCGCGTCGGCGAGGGCGTCGACCACGGTGACGGCGACCGGGCTGTCGCGCTCGTGGCGCAGCCGCCGCACCGCCCGCCGCACGTGCCGGGCGGCAACGTGCAGCGGCGCGATCGGCGGCTCGATCGCCGCGCCGCGGTCGGCGTACGTGTGGCGCAGGATGGCGTTGCTGTTCCCGTACTTCGCCCACTGCTGCACGAACTCGCGGACGGTCAGGCGCGGCCGCCACTCCATCAGCGGCTCGTCGAGCGCGCGCACGTCCTCGAACCCGGCCAGTTGCACCCGCCAGCACAGGTCGGCGTCGCCGCCGCTGACCATCTCGCGGAAGCCGCCGACCGCCTCGAGCGCGACCCGGCTGACGGCGAGGTTGGCGGTCGGGAAGTACGGCAGGAAGTACGGGTCGTCGGCGTAGTGGCGGGCGAGCAGGTGCTGGCGACGGGCCGCGACCCGCTCCGCCAGCCGCGAGCCGCCGCGGACCACGACGTCCGAGAAGATCAGCCCCGGAGCGCCGGACGCGGCTCGCCGGAAGTGCTCGAGCCAGCCCGGGCGGACGACGCAGCGCACGTCGGTGAACAGGACGTAGGGCGCCGGCGTCGCCCGCCAGCCGGCGTTGCGCGCCGCGTAGGGGCCGGCCGGGCCGGGCTGGCGCAGGACGCGCGCGCCCGCCGCGGCGGCGACCGCCGCCGTGTCGTCGGCCGAGCCGTCGTCGACCACGACGACCTCGTCGCCCGGCCGCACCTGCGCGAGGATCGGCCCGAGGCAGTCCGGCAGCAGCGGCGCGGCGTCGCGCACCGGGATCACGACCGCGATCGCGGTCACCGGATGTAGCCGTCCCCGTCGGCGAGCGAGCGGCGCATGAGCTCCTCCCGCTCGGCGTCGACGCCGGCCGTCGCCGTCCAGCCGGCCACGGGCCACGTCGGGCGGCGGGGCTGGGCGTGACGGTGGTGCTCGATGTAGGCGCCGTGGTCGGCGACGACCCTCGCCGGGTTGCCGGCGACCAGCGTGTAGGGCGCGACGTCGCGGCGCACGACGCTCCCGGCGCCGACGATCGCGCCCTCGCCCACGGTGACGCCGGGAAGGATGATCGACCCCGCGCCGACGAAGGCGCCCGCGCCGATCCACACGGGCGCCAGGCGGGTGTAGCCCATGTGGGCCCGGGTGCTGGCGTCGTGCGCGAGCACGGTGACGTTGAGGCTGAGCACCGCGCCGTCGTCGAGCGTGATCAGAAAGCAGAAGGCCGGGTCCAGGTGGCAGCCCAGACCGACGAACACGTGCTCGCCGACCTGCATGCCGGACCGGCGCAGCGCCTCGATGTCGGTCCAGCCGCGCAGGCGGGCGACGACGCGCCGGACCCGCATCCGCGCACGGATCGCCAGCCGGCCGGCCGACGACGCGGGACGGCCGCCCTGGGGGATCTCCTCGTACCTCATCCCCGCGGCCTCCGGCGCCAGACTCCATCCGGGCGCCACGGCATCAGGCAGGGCTCGGGAGCGCACCGGCCGGGGCAGGCACCGGCCGGCGCCGCCGGGCTATGACGCCACTCCACACGACGCCCGGCCACAGCCACAGGACGTGGTTCGGCAGGGCGTACCCGAGCGGCGTGAAGTTCGCCACCACCAGCCAGTTGACGCTCACGGCGATCAGGCCGACGCGCCACGGCTCGAGCTCGGGCGGCGCGCGCAGCAGCACCGCGGCGCCGATGGCGCCCAGCAGGGCGACCAGCCACAGCGAGGTGCCGACCAGCCCGAGCTCGGACGCGTTGGCGAGGAAGACGTTGTGCGGCCTCGGCACGGTGGTGAGCGGATAGCTCGCCGACTGGCGCAGGAAGCGCGGGCTGACGTCGGCGAACCGGTACCAGCCCCAGCCCAGCAGCGGGCGCGCGTCGACCATGTCGATCGCCGCGCGGTCGGAGTTCAGGCGATCCCAGACCGAGCGCTGGTCGTTCGCCCGCGACTGGACGTCGGCGCGGAAGCTGGGCACGAAGGTCAGCGCCGCGAACAGCGCGATGGCCACGATCGCGATCGCCGGGACGAGGAAGCGCCGCAGCGACGCGGTGACGGCCATGGCGACCACCGTCCCGGCGGCGGCGCCGAGCCAGACCTGCCGGGTGAGGGTCAGCACGATGCCGACCCCGCACAGCGCGATGACGGCTCCGCACAGCCGGCGCGCGCGCCGACCCGGCCAGCGCACGAAGCCGATGCAGGCGGCGACGAGCGCGATGTACATCGCCATGCCGTCCGCGCCGGCCTCCAGGAACGGGCCGCGGGCGCGGCCGTAGTGGATGCCGATCCCCGGATCATCGATGTAGCGCGGGAGCACGAGCCCGTGCAGCGGGCTCATCTCGAGCAGCGCGGTGACAGACAGGTAGGCGCCCAGGCCGATCAGCCCGAACAGCAGCACGTCGCGGCTGCGCGGCGTCGAGAACACGAGCGGGCCGACCGCGAACAGCAGGAAGCCCATGATGCCGAGGCGCTCGGAGAGGGCGAACAACGGCTCGCGGTGCACGATCGTGCCGGCGAACACCGCCGAGCCGATGGCGTACAGCGCCACGACGACCAGCAGCCAGTGGACGGTCGTCATCTGCAGCGACTGGCGCCGGCGGGCGTCGGGCAGCAGCGTCAGGCCGGCGGCGACGATCCCGTAGACGAGCAGCGGCCGGTCCAGGCCCTGCGGGATGCCCATCTGGCCCCACCAGCCGGAGAAGACCGACAGGACCAGCCCGGCCGTGATCGGCAGCGCCGGATCGACCAGCGGCAGCACCAGCGCGGCCGCGACGGCGGCGAGCGTGACCATGCCCACCAGCGCCTGGTCGGCGATCGTGGGCCGCGTCGCCGCCACCGCCAGCCCGCCCGCGAGGACGACCAGCGTGACCAGGGCGACGACGATCGGCGTGGGCCGGGTGAGTCGCGCGGTCACGTCAGATGCGCCGGCGCTGCCTGCGCGACTCGCGGGCGAGCGCCAGCGCCGCACCGAGCACCAGCCCGGCGGCCAGCGCGACGAACCCGAGCTGCTGGAGCTTCGTGGCGCGATCGTTCCCGGCGACCTGCGCCGCCTGCAGCACCTGCACGCCCGAGGCGCCGGTGCTCGCCGAGCGGGCGTTCTGGTACAGGTTGCCGGCGGTCTGCGCGCGCAGCTCGGCGGTCGCGAGGTCGCTCTGGGCCGCGCGGGTGGCCGCGGTCGAGGCCGAGAGCGACGCCCTCAGGTGATCGAGCTTGCTCTGGGCCGCGCTGCGCTCCGACGACGCCTGGCGGAACTCCTCGAGCAGTGCGTCGGCCCGGCGGGTCCCGCCCCCGAGGCGCTGGACCGCCGTGACGAGGTGCGTGGACATCGCCGCCGCGATGCGGCGCGCGTCGCCGGACGAACCGGCGCTCCCGGTGATGAGGATGAGCGGGTTCCCGATCACCGGCGTGACGGTGACCGACCCGCGCAGGGCGCCGACGGACATGCCGAGGTCGCGCGCCGTCGGCACGAGCACCGACGGTGTGACGGCGATGCGGCTGTACGCCGAGGCCAGCGTCTGCGTGGCCTCGACGAACCCGGGCACGGCCTGCGCCTGCGCGTCCAGCGAGCCCACGTTGAGCTGGGCCTGCGCGTCGTAGCGGGGGGAGCGGATCAGCCCGAGAGCGATGGCGGCGGCCACGAGCACGATCACCGGCAGCAGCACCAGCCGCCAGTTGCGCAGCATCGCGCTGCCGAGCGAGACGCGGCGCTCCGGCGCCGGTGGCGCGTCGTAGCCGCCGAACTCGCGGTCGTCGTCGTAGCGGGCAGGGATTCGGGTGGATGTCTGTGAAGTCACGTGGGAGGGGGGTTGGCCGGTCGGGAGCGACGGCGCACACGGGCAGGCCGCAGCACCGTCCGCACCCCGCGTCACTTACCCGGCCCCGGCAAGGTGAACACGTCGGGCCCGAACGTCCGCGCCGCCGGGCCCGGCAGCGGCAGCGGGCCGGCGATGTCGTCCAGGCCCGGACGGAGGTCGACATGGCTGCGCGTCACGGCCCCGTCCCGGCTGGTGATCTGGACCGCGACGCGGTCCATCGATGCGGGCATCGACGGCACGGTGATCGCCCACTGGGCGCCTGCGTCGGTTTCGAAGACGCCGTCGCCGTCGAGGTCCCAGCGGACGTCGGCGCGAGGCTGGTTGAGGCGCGAGTTCGACGTGTCGAGGACGAGCCGGCTCCCCGTCCTCGGCTTCGCCGGCGCGACCGAGATGACCGCCTTGGGCGCGACCTCGCAGTGGCCCCAGTCGCCGCACAGCGGCGCGTCGAGCAGCTGCAGGCGATCCCACGGGAAGGCCTCGAGCGCGTCGCCCGGCGACCGCCGGCCGAGCAGCGGCGAGAGCCGGTCGCGCCCGCCCGGCGGACGGTCGGTGTAGAAGACGGTCGGCCCGGCCGTGCGGTCGCGCACGACGATCCCGTAGCGCTGGGCGGCCTCGGCGATCATGCGCGTGATCGGCGGCAGCCCGAGCTTCGAGACGTCCAGCGACGGGTCGAGCCGCAGATGGGCGCCCTCCGGCAGCGCCCAGCGGGAGGCGTCGTAGCCGTCCGAGCGCTGCGCCGGGAACAGCCACGTGGCGCGTGCGGCGTCGTGCGTGGCCAGCGCGAGCGCGTGGTCGATGCGCCCGGCGGCGAGCTCCTGCGCGGTGATCACCCCGGCGACCATCGAGACCGAGCTG
Source organism: Solirubrobacteraceae bacterium (assembly GCA_034664525.1). Taxonomy (GTDB): domain Bacteria; phylum Actinomycetota; class Thermoleophilia; order Solirubrobacterales; family Solirubrobacteraceae; genus DATLGB01. The sequence continues at coordinate 3,677 of JAXDHL010000169.1, read as the reverse complement.
CCGGTGACGTTCCACTTGGCGTCGGTGCCCGACGTCCGGCCGTCGGGCATCCGCCAGGACCCGTTGGAGGCGATCCCGCGGTCGTGCGCGGCGTCGTCGGTGTAGCCGCCCCAGTCGGCCTGCCAGCGCGAGCGGCCCTTCACGCGGACACGCTTTGCCGCCCAGAACTCCCACAGCCGGACCCGGCCGTCGGGCTGGGTCTGCGCGACGGCGAAGTTGCGGTCGGCGCAGGCGGCGGGCCGGGCGCCACGGGGAATCGGCACCGCCTGCCACGCCCGGATGAGGTTCGGGTCCATGTACTCGGGGTGGTGGAGCCGGACGGGCTGGGTCGGCGTCCGGGGCGCTGCCCAGAACGTCGGCATGGAGCAGGTCCCGTCGTTGATCCAAGCGCCCGACTGCTGCACCGAGGCGACGAGCCAGCCGACGTACCGGCGGCTGTCGGACCGCAGGGGGGCGTCCGGGCGCAGCGGCAGGTTCCAGATCGAGTCGGGCGCGAAGGGCCGCCAACCGGCCGGCGGGCTCGCGGCCGGCGCCGCCGCGGGGACCAGCGCCGCCGCCGCGACGAGTGCGGTCAGCGTCGGGATGCGTCGTCGCATCGGGACGAGCCTACGAGCGCGGCTCTGGCATGGTTGAGATGGTGAGGACCGGGCTCAGGGACTGGATCCACCAGGATGTAGCCGCCAACACCGAGGGCAAATCGCGCTTCGTGCTGCGCGGATTCCGGCTCGCTCAGCGCGCGCGGGCCGGCTCGACGCCCCTCCCCCGGCCGCTGGAGCGGCTGATCGATCGCGGCTATCGCGACCTGACCGGCTGGTTCATGGCGACCGAGCTGCACCCCGACGTGCAGGCCGGTCCGGGGCTTCGGATCTTCCACTGCCACAACGTGGTGCTGAACCCGGGCGCGCGGCTGGGAGCCCGCTGCACGCTGCGCACCGGCGTCTGCCTCGGCAACCTGACCGACCGCGACGGCAGCGAGAGCGGCTCGCCGGAGCTCGGGGACGAGGTCGACGTCGGCGCCGGGGCGCTCATCCTCGGGCCGGTCCGGGTCGGGCACCGGGCGCGGATCGGCGCCGGCGCAGTCGTCGTCCGGGACGTCCCGGACGGCGCGACGGCCGTCGGGAACCCGGCCCGCATCCTCTGAAGCCCGCGTCGTGTGACGCGTCGCACACAATGCGGGTCCGACGCCGGACCGAACGCGCGCAACGTCGTTTTCCGGTTTGAGGACGGGGAAAGCCCGAGGGTCGGCGCTTGTCGCCGGCGCAGCCCTCCCCACGCTGTCCCGCTCCCTGAACCGAAGGCGCACGGCCCTTGAGCACGATCGACCACGACCTCGAACGCATCGACGTCCTCGGCGTACCCGTCCTGACGGCCGAGCCGCCGACCGCGCGCCGGGCGGTCGCCCAGGCCTGCCTCACCCGCGACGAGCCCGTCAAGGTCGCCTACGCGAACGCCCACTCGCTGAACCTCGCCTCCACGGATCCGGCGTTCCGCTCCGCGCTGCAGGGCTTCGAGTTCGTCTTCAACGACGGCGCCGGCGTCTCGCTCGCCGCCCGCGTCCAGGGCCGCCCGGTGCCCGCCAACCTCAACGGGAGCGACTTCACGCCGCTGCTGCTCGATCTCGCCGTGCGCGAGGGCTGGTCGGTCTTCTTCCTCGGCGGCAAGCCTGGGACGGCCGAGCGCGCCGCCGACGGCCTGGCGACCCAGTTCCCCGGGCTCCGCGTCGCGGGCACCGCCCACGGATACTTCGAGCCGCAGGGCTCGGCGGCCGTCGTCGCCGGCGTGCGCCGGTCGGGCGCCGACGTGCTGATCGTGGCCATGGGCAACCCGCTCCAGGAGCTGTGGCTCCAGGAGCACCTCGCGGCGACCGGCGCGCTGATGGGCGTCGGCGTCGGCGCGTTCCTCGACTTCGCGGCCGGCAACGTCCCGCGCGCGCCGCGCTGGATGAACCGGCTCGGGATCGAGTGGCTCTACCGCCTGGCCCAGGAGCCGCGGCGGATGTGGCGGCGCTACGTGGTCGGGAACCCGCTGTTCGTCATGCGCGTGCTCACCGAGCAACTGCGCGGGCGCGCGGCGCGGCTGCTGGCTCAGACGACGTAGGCGGCGAGCTCGGCGCGCAGCTGCGGTCCGATGCGCCCGATGTCGTAGCCGGCCTCGACGGCCGCCCGGCCCGCGTCCCCGAGCGCGCGGCGCAGCGCCGGGTCGCCCGCGAGCCGCGCCAGCGCGTCCGCGAGCGCGCCGGCGTCCCCGGGTGCGACGAGCAGCCCGCCGACCCCGTCCGCGACGAGCTCCGGGATGCCGGCGATCCGCGTCGTCACCACCGGCAGCGTCATCGCCATCGCCTCCATCAGGACGACCGGCACGCCCTCCGCGAAGCTCGGCAGGCAGAAGACGTCGGCCGCGCCGTAGTGGCGGCGGATCTCGTCCTGCCCGACGGCTCCGGCGAACGTCACCGGCAGGCCGCGCTCACGGGCGATCCGCTCGAGGTCGGGCCGGGAGGGTCCGTCCCCGACGAACGTCGCGTGGACCGGCACGCCGCGCTCGGCGAGCCGCCCGACGGCGTCGAGCAGCACGGCCTGGCCCTTGACCGGCACGAGCCGGCCGACGCACAGCACCGCGAGCGGCTCGCCGCCGTCCTGCCGCGCCGCCGGCGCGAACTGCGACGGGTCGACCCCGCAGTGCACGATCCGCAGCTTCGCCCACTGCGCCTCGGGCAGCATGCCCATCAGCTGGCTGCGGGCGAAGTCGCTGATGCAGACCACGAGCCGGGCGTCGGCGGCCTTGGCCGGCAGCCGGTGCGCGGCGACGTCGTAGAACTCGGTCGGCCCGTGCATCGTGAAGCTCCAGCCCCAGCGCGGGTCGCCGTCGGCGAGCCGGCCGAAGCCGGTGGCGAGCATCGCCACATCGGCGCTGACGTTGGCGAAGTGCACGTGCACGTGACGCACGCCGGCGGCCGCGAGCTCGGCCTGCAGCAGCAGCGCCTCGGCGAAGTAGAACAGCTGCCAGACGAGGCCGCGCAGGCCGCCGGGCGACAGACGGACCGCGCGCCACAGCGTCCGCAGGTACGCCGCCGGCGACGCGGCCAGCGCCCGGCCGTGGGCGCCCAGCACCCGCAGCGGTGAGACGGGGAGGATCGCCGTCGTCGTCTCGAACTCGCGCCGGTCGGCGGCCGAGAGCACCTCGCGCTCGTCCGCGCGCCGGACCGAGAACGTGTGGACCTCGACGCCCTCCCGGCGCAGCGCCTCCACCTCGCGCAGGACGAACGTGTGCGACACGGCCGGGTACCGGCTCGTCAGGTAGGCCACCCGCATGCGCGACGATCCTATGTGCGGTCGGTGCGCACCCAGCGCGTCGGACCGCGCCCCCGCAGCGCCCGCGCCAGGACCGCGGCACGCGACGCCAGCAGCCGCGGGGCCGCGCGCACGGCCCGCGCCGTGCCGGCCGGCGCGCCGCCCACGGCCAGGCCGCCGGCCACGTAGACCGCCTGCGCGGCGATCGCCAGCAGCGCAATCCGCAGCGCGCGCCGGTCGCGGGCGAGTGCCGCCAGCGCCACGCCGGCGCCGGCGCTGATGGCGACCCCGGCCTGCGGCAGCATCAGCCCCTCGAGCGCGGCCTCGAGCCGGACCGGGTCGCGGCGCGCCCGCCCCTCGCCCCCCACCCCCGGGTTCCAGGGGCGGGCC
>JAXDHL010000168.1:0-8643 GCA_034664525.1 Solirubrobacteraceae bacterium | reverse complement strand
TGTGGTCGTCGCCGGTGCGGGCGATCTCGGCCAGCAGCTCGGCCAGCCGGCCCGACAGCGCCTCGCCGCCGACCAGCGAGCCGTCCTCGGCCTCCTGCTCGAGCTGGGCGACGACCTGCGCGGTCGTGCGCGCCCCGACGTCGGCGTAGATCAGCGCCTCCTCCAGCCGCTCCCACGTCTCGGCGTCGAGATCGCCCTGGAACAGCGTGGCCTGGACCTCGGCCTGCAGCGCCTCGCGCGTCTTGCGCATGTTCGAGCGCAGGCGGCGGAAGAAGCCCTTGCGCTCCTCGCCGCGCTCGTCCTCGGGCGGGGCGTCAGCGGGCCTCGCACCGTCGAGCAGGAACAGGTCGTACCAGTCGCGCGCCATACGGTCCGGCAGGATAGGTGCCGCATGCCGATCGAAGCCCGCCGCATCGACTCCGCCTCCCCCGACGCGCTCGCGCTCGTCGAGGCCATCCTCGCGGAGCTCGAGACCTACTACGGACCGTGGGACCCCACGGCCGACACGCCGAGTGCCACGCCCGAGGACCTCGCGCCGCCCGGCGGCGCATACGTCGCGCTCTACGACGAGGACGGCACCGTGCTGGCGGGCGGCGGCGTCAAGCGGCTCGGGGAGGGCCTCGGCGAGATCAAGCGCATGTACGTGATCCCGGACGCGCGCGGCCGCGGCCTGGCGCGCAGGCTGCTGGCCGCGCTCGAGGCGGCCGCGCGCGACCTCGGGTACGTGCGGGTACGGCTCGACACCGGGCGCTTCCAGGCCGCGGCGGAGGCCCTGTACCGCAGCTCCGGCTACGAGGAGATCCCCGACTACAACCACAACGTCTACGCGTCCTACTGGGGGGAGAAGGTGCTGTGACCATCAGCCTCGAGGAGCTCCAGCTCGCCACCCGCAACCACGGCATGCCGCTCGAGGCGCTGCGCCACGACGTCACACCCGTCGGGCTGCACTACCTGCTCGTCCACTACGACGTACCGGTCGTCGACCCGGCGACCTGGACGCTCGAGGTGGGCGGCGCCGTCGAGCGCCCGCTGACGCTGACGCTCGACGACCTGCGGCTGCGCCACACCGAGACGCTGGCGGTGACGCTGGAGTGCGCCGGCAACGGCCGCGCGCTGCTGGACCCGCGGGCGATCTCGCAGCCGTGGCTGCGCGAGGCCGTCGGGACCGGCGAGTGGACCGGGACGCCGCTGGCCGGGCTGCTGGAGGAGGCGGGCGTGGCACCCGGGGCGCGCGAGGTGCTGTTCAGCGGCCTGGATCGGGGGGTCGAGGCCGGGATGGCGCAGGCCTACGAGCGCTCGCTGGCGCTCGACGACGCGCTGCGGCCCGAGGTGCTGCTCGCCTGGGGCCTCAACGGCGGCGTGCTGCCGCCGCAGCACGGGTTCCCGCTGCGGCTGGTGGTCCCCGGGTGGTACGGGATGACGAGCGTCAAGTGGCTCGCGCGGATCACGGTGCTCGAGCAGCCGTTCGAGGGCTACCAGAACGCCCGCGCCTACCGGATGCGGGCGAGCGAGGACGACCCCGGTGTGCCGGTCACGCGCATGATGCCGCGGGCGCTGCTCGCGCCGCCCGGCGTCCCGGAGTTCATGACCCGCCGGCGCTTCCTCGCGCCCGGGCCGGTGACGCTCGAGGGCCGGGCATGGTCGGGCTGGGCGCCGGTCGAATCGGTCGACGTGTCGACCGACGGCGGCGCGACCTGGGCGGCGGCCGAGCTGGACGACCCGGTCGGCGAGTTCGCGTGGCGGCGCTTCTCGCTCACCTGGGACGCGCCGCCCGGCGAGCACGAGCTGTGCGTCCGCTGCCGCGACGCGCAGGGCAACACGACGCCGGAGACGCCGCCGTGGAACGTCGGCGGCTACGCCAACAACGCCCTTCACCGGGTCTTGACCACGGTCGGCTAGCGTCGGTCGCATGAACGTCACCACGGACCGCCGGAACGGGCTGCTGTTCGTCGGCGCGATGGCGGCGGTCATGTGGGTCGTGGAGGTCATCAATGCGCTCGACCACTACGCGCTGGACTCCGGCGGCATCCGGCCGCGGGCGACGGACGGGCTGGACGGGATCGTCTTCGCGCCGTTCCTGCACGCCAGCTGGGGCCACCTGGTCGGCAACACGATCCCGTTCCTCGTGCTCGGCGCGGTGGTGGCGCTCAGCGGCCTGGCCCGCGTCGCGCTGGTGACGATCATCGTCGCGGTCGTCGGCGGCCTCGGCACCTGGCTCGTCGCGCCGTCGAACACCATCCACCTCGGCGCCTCCGGGGTCGTCTTCGGCTACGCGGCCTACCTGGTCGCGCGCGGCTTCTCCACGCGGCGGGCGCTGCACCTCGTGACGGGGGCGCTGGTCGCCGTGGTGTGGGGCACGACGCTGCTCTCGGGCCTGGTCCCGCGCGACGGGATCTCCTGGCAGGGCCACCTGTTCGGGGCGATCGGCGGCATCGTCGCCGCGATCGTGCTGGCGCCGAAGCCGGCCGAGCGCACGCCCGGCGCCGAGCGTCAGCCGCGCTCGAGCGTGGCCTCGATCCGCCCGTAGGGCTCCGTCGTCGGCTGGAAGACCTCGCCGCGGTCCTCGAGGCCGAAGCGCGCGACGTCGAACGGCAGGTGGTGGACGTTCGGGAGTACGAGCCGGATCCGCCGCACGTCGCCGTGCTCCCCGAGCACCGCGGTGCCCATCCGGTGCAGGGTGAACTGCACCGACGGGGAGTCGTGGTCGGTGAAGGCGCGCAGGAGCGTCGACCGGATCGCCGCCCATGCCGTCTCGGCCGGCGTCCCGTCGTGGTCCCAGTCGGCGCTGACGATCGTGGCGACGATGCGGTCCTCGGTCTCGGGCAGCGTCGTGAAGCGGTCGCGCTCGAAGCCGGAGAACCCGGCGCCGGACGACCGCAGGACCAGCAGGTCCTCGATCCCCGCACCGTGCCCGGCCGGGCTGGCCCGGTGGACGCGGGTGCCGCCGTGGCCGCGCTGGAACGCGGCGTCGGTCAGGCGCGCCCACGGATGCTCGCGCACCTCGACCGCAGCGTGCGCGACGCGCTGGAGCTCCATGAAGTGCTCGACGAGCGCCTGGGCGTACTCGGGCACCGACGACAGCGTCGCCTCGGCCGCCAGCGCGTAGGCGACGTTGCGCATCGTGTCCGTGGCCGGCAGGCCGCTGTTGTCGCCTTCCGTGTGGACGGCCCCGAAGTCGCCCTGCAGCGTGATGTCGACCGTCAGGTCGCGGATCTCGTGCCGGCCGTCGCCGCGCTCGAGCTTGAAGACGCGCACGCCGGCCTTCCCGTACTGGTCGTGGGCGAGCCGGGTCACGAGCCGCGGTAGGTCGAGTAGCCGTACGGGCTGAGCAGCAGCGGCACGTGCAGGTGGTCCTCCGGGTCGCTGACGGCGAACTGCAGCACCACCTCGGGGAAGAACGCGTCCTCGCCGAGATGGCCGGCGGTGTCGAAGCGCAGCCGGTAGCGGCCCGGCGCAGGCACGGCGCCGAGGTCGCGGGCGCGGCCGTCGGCGTCGGTGACCGTCTCGGCGATCGCCGCCCCTCCGGCGTCCTCGAGCGCGACCCGGACGCCGGCCGCCGGGCGGCCGGCGGCGAGGTCGAGCACGTGCGTGGTGATCACGCCGCCACCCGCTCCCGGACGCGCAGGGCGACGATCTTGCCCACCTCCGCCAGCGCGGTGTGCTCCTCGGCCTGCGGCTCGCGCTCCAGCCGCGCGGCGCCCCAGGCGAGCAGGCTTGCGACGGAGTGCTCGCGCACGCAGGAGATGAACGGGAAGCCGAAGCGCTCGCGGTACGCGGCGTTGAGCGCGACCAGGCGCCCTAGCTGCTCGGCGGTCAGCTGGTCGAGCCGGGCCGCCCGCTGCTCGGCGGCGGAGTCGGGCGTGAGCGTGGCCTGGCCCGAAAGCTCGGGGTGCGCGCGCAGGATGTCCCGCCGCTGCGGCGCCAGCCGGATGGCCGCCTCGAACGCGAGCGCGAGCCGCTCGACGGAGCCGAACGGGCGCAGCTCCCATACCGCCTCGGCCACCCACGGGGAGTGCTCGACCACCCCGGCGAGGGCCGCGGCGAACGCGTCGCGGTCCATCGCGTCGAGGTCGGGCTCCATGCGCGCGCAGGCTACGGCATGATCGTGGCGGTGACCGATGCCCGAGCCGTGCTGGAGCGCTGCGACGAGCTGGCGCGCTGCAGCGAGGAGCCGGGCCGGCTGACCCGGCGCTTCGGGACGCCCGCGCTGGCCGAGGCGCGCTCGCTCGTGGCCGGCTGGATGGAGGCGGCCGGCCTCACCCCGCGCGTGGACGCCGTGGGCAACCTGCTCGGGCGGCGGGGGTCGGGACCGGTGTTCCTGCTGGGGTCGCACCTTGACACGGTCGTCGACGCCGGCCGCTACGACGGGCCGCTCGGGGTCCTGTGCGCGATCGCGGTCGCCGAGCGCCTGCCCGACCGCCGGCTCGAGGTCGCGGCCTTCGCCGACGAGGAGGGCGTCCGCTTCGGGACCGCCTACCTCGGGTCGGCGCTGCTCGCCGGGCGCTTCGACCCGGCGTGGCTGGACCGGACGGACGCCGGCGGTGTCGCGCTGCGCTCGCTCGTGGGCGATCCCGCTTCGCTGGCGGGACCGCCGCGCGACGACCTGCTCGGCTACGCCGAGGTCCACATCGAGCAGGGACCGGTGCTGGAGCGGCTCGACCGGCCGGTCGGCGTGGTGACCGCGATCGCCGGCCAGACCCGGGCCCGGGTGACCTTCACCGGCCGTGCCGCCCACGCGGGCACGACCCCGATGGATCGGCGCTCGGACGCCCTGGTCGCGGCCGCCGGCTGGGTGCTCGAGGTCCACGCGCTCGCCCGCGCCACGCCCGGCCTGGTCGCCACGGTGGGCGAGCTGCGCGTCGAGCCGGGCGCCGGCAACGTCGTCCCGGGCCGCGTCGTCGCGTCGCTCGACGTCCGCCACCCCGAGGACGAGGTGCGCGCGCACGCGGTCGCGCAGTTGCTTGCCGGCGTCGAAGCCGAGGTCCTGCAGGACAACGACGCCATCCGCTGCGACGACGCCGGCTTCCCCGCCGCCCTGCCCCGGCTCGCGAGCGGCGCAGGCCACGACGCCGTGATGCTGTCCGCCGTCTGCCCGGTCTCGATGCTGTTCGTGCGCTCCCCGGGCGGGATCAGCCACCACCCGGCCGAGGCGGTGCGCGAGGCCGACGTCGCCGTCGCGCTCGACGCCCTGACCGGCTTCGTCGAGGGCCGGTGCTGATCCGCGGCGACACGTTCGACGTGGCGATCGAGGACGGCGTGATCGCCGCCGTCGGGGCCGGGCTGGCCGGCGGCGGCGAGGAGCTCGACGCTCGCGGCCTCGCGATCCTGCCCGGGGTCGTCGACGCCCACGTGCACCTGAACGATCCCGGCCGCAGCGACTGGGAGGGCTTCGCCAGCGGGACGGCGGCGCTGGCGGCCGGCGGGGCGACGACCTGCGTCGACATGCCGCTGAACGCCCATCCGCCGACGGTCGACGCCGCCTCGTTCGACGCCAAGGCCGCGGCGCTGCGGGGCGTCGCGCGGATCGACGTCGCGCTCTGGGGCGGCATCGTGCCCGGCAACCTGGAGGAGCTCGACGAGCTCGCGGCGCGCGGCGTCGTCGGCTTCAAGGCGTTCATGGCGAATTCGGGGATCCCGGACTTCGCGGCCGCCGACGACCTCACCCTCTACGAGGGCATGCGCCGGGCAGCGACGCTCGGGCTCCCGGTCGCCGTCCACGCCGAGAGTGACGCGATCACCTCCGGGCTGCTGGCCCGCGCGACCGGCACGACGATGCGCGACTGGGCCGCCTCACGCCCCGCGGTCGCCGAGACGGAGGCGATCGCCCGTGCCATCCACCTCGCCGAGGCCGCCGGCTGCGCGCTGCATGTCGTGCACGTCTCGACCGGCGCGGGCGTCGCGCTCGTGGCCGAGGCGCGCGGGCGCAGCGTCGACGTCAGCTGCGAGACGTGCCCGCACTACCTCGTCCTCGACGAGGCGGACGCCGAGCGCCGCGGCGCCGTGGCCAAGTGCGCGCCGCCGCTGCGGGCCGCCGCCGAGCGCGACGCGCTGTGGCGGGCGATCGACGAGGGCACGCTGCCGATGGTCGCCTCCGACCACTCGCCGTCGCCGCCGGCCATGAAGGCGGGCGAGCCGCTGCACGCCTGGGGCGGGATCGCGGGCGCGCAGTCGACGCTCGAGCTGCTCGTGCGCGACGTTCCGACGGACGTGCTGGGCGGCTTCGCGGCGCGGCGGCTCGGACTGGGCGGGAAGGGCCGGCTCCAGCCGGGCGCGGACGCCGACCTGGTCCTCGTCGACCTCGACGACCCGCACGTCCTGCGCGCCGAGGACCTCCGGCAGCGCCACCCGATCAGCCCGTACGTCGGCCGGACGCTGCCCGCGCGGGTGCGGCGGACGATCCTGCGCGGGCATACCGTCTACGCCGACGGGCGCCTGCCCGGCGAGCCCATCGGCCGCCTGGTGACCCCATGACGCTGCACGACGACATCGCCCGCCTGGCCGAGTTCAACGACGACCCGGCCGCCGGCGGCATCACCCGCGAGGTCTTCACGCCCACGTACGGCGCCGCGCTGGAATGGGTCGCGGGGCAGCTGCGCGACGCCGGCCTCGAGACGCGGCTCGACGCCTTCGGGAACCTCTGGGGCCGCTGGGCCGGCAGCGAGCCGGGCGCGCCGCGGGTGATCACCGGCTCGCACGTCGACACCACGCTGAACGCCGGCCGCTACGACGGCGTCGTCGGTGTGCTCGGGGCGATCGAGGCCGTCCGCCGCCTGCGCGCGTGCGGCTTTGCGCCGCGCCGCAGCGTCGAGCTGGTCGCGTTCGCCGGCGAGGAGCCGCGCTTCGGCACCGGCTGCATCGGCTCGCGCGCGCTCGTCGGTGCGCTGCCGGACGAGGATCTGCAGCGGATGACCGACCGCGACGGCATCTCGCTCGCCGCTGCGCTCTCCGGCGCCGGCCTCGACCCGGCCCGCATAGGCGAGGCGGTCCTCGACCCCGCCGCCGTGCACGCGTTCGTCGAGCTGCACATCGAGCAGGCGGCGGTGCTCGAGACCGCCGGCCGGTCGATCGGCGTCGTCACCGCGATCGCGGCGCCGCACGACTTCCGGATCGTCCTGCGCGGCGCCGCCACCCACTCGGGCGCGACACCGATGGACCTGCGCCGCGACGCGCTGGTCGGCGCCGCCGAGGTGGTGATGGAGATCGAGCGGCTCGCCCGTGCGTCGGCGTCGGGCACGACCGTCGGGACGGTCGGCGTCCTGCGCGTCTCCCCCGGCGCGATCAACGTCGTCCCGGGCGAGGTCTCGCTCGACGTCGACGTGCGCGACTCGGACGTCGAGGCGCGCGAGGCGGTGGTCGACGGCATCGTGCTCGCCGCCCGCGAGGTCGGCGCGCGCCGCACCCTCGAGATCGCCGTCGAGCCGATCGTCACCGACGCGCCGGTCCGCTGCGCGCCCGAGGTCGTCCAGGCCGCCCGCGACGCCGCCGCCGAGCTCGGCCTCGAGCACCTCGACATGACCTCCGGCGCCTACCACGACGCGATGATCCTGGCCGCCCGCGTGCCGGTCGGGATGATCTTCGTCCCGAGCCGCGACGGCATCAGCCACCACCCGGCCGAGTTCACCGCGCCGGAGGAGCTCGACGCGGGCGTGGACGTGCTGGCCGGAACGCTGGCGCGCCTCGCCGGCGGCTGATCGTCAAGCCGCGCTACCCGGCGAGCTCGTCGCGGAGGCGCCTCGGGTCGAGCCGCGCGGCGGTCGCGCGCGGGTCGTCGTTCGCCAGCACCGCCACGAAGCCCTCGGTGGCTCTAAAAGCCGTCGCGGTAGACGTCCTTGTAGAGCAGGTACTCCGCGGGCGCGGGGCCTGTCGCCACGAACGACTGCGGGCAGTACGGCGCCATGTAGATGAAGTCGTGCTCGCGGACCTGGATGCGGTCCGAGCCGAGCAGGTAGACGCCGCCGCCGGCGGTCATGTAGAGCCCGTGCTCCTCGTCGTGGACCTCGACCTTCGGCAGCCCGACGCCGGGGTCGAACCGGAGCAGGCTCATGTTGAAGTCGTAGCGCGGGTCGAGCGGGTCGAGCAGCTCGCGCCGGCGGAAGCCCTCGACACCGGTCTCGGCGTCGAACGGCGCATCGTCGCGATGGCCGGCGAGCGCCGCCGGCCCGCCGAGCCCGGGCCACCACTCGTAGCGGCGCTTGAGCCACAGCAGCTCGGCGTCGCTCGCGCCGGCCTGCAGCGAGAACGACGCGTCGGGCGGCAGGTACGCCCAGCCGCCCGGCGTCAGCGCGCTGTGCAGGCCGTCGGCGTCGAGCATCACCTCGCCCGAGAGCAGGGACAGGAAGTCCTCGTAGCCGGCGCGTACCGGCGCCGACGTCCCGCCGCCCGGCGCGAAGGCCAGCACGTACTGGCCGATCCGGGCGGGCGCGACCCGCGGCGTGACCAGCTTGTAGACCAGCCCGTCGCGGATGTTCGGCAGCCGGCTCGCGTAGCGGTTCTCGGGCTTCAGGACGTGGTACACAGATCCTCCGGGCGGACGGGGGCGCGGGTGAGCGGGCGGCCGGTGGCGGCGCGCAGTGCAGCGAGGATCGCCGGCGTCGAGCTGATCGCCGCCAGCTCCCCCACGCCGGTCACGCCATAGGGCGCATC
>JAXDHL010000167.1:0-2670 GCA_034664525.1 Solirubrobacteraceae bacterium | reverse complement strand
CGCGGCGCTGGCGCGGCATGAGCGGCGGGCGCTGCTGCGGCGGAGCGCCGCGGCCGTCGGGGGCCGGATCGACGCGCCACCAGGGCTTGCCCTCGTGCGGGCGATCGGGCTTGGGAGACGAGGATGCGGGCGCGGGATCCGGCACGGCGGGAGGGGTCCTCGGGCAGACTGCTCCGAGCTCCCAGCGTACCGGGTGCGTCCGGCCGGCCCGGCCGGTGGGTCAGCGCAGGCGGGCGACGTCCTCGAGGAAGCCCGGGTAGGAGACGTCCGCCGCCTCCATGCCCTCGACCTCCACGCCGTCCGACGAGGCCAGGCCGGCGACCGCGCCGAGCATGGCCAGGCGGTGGTCGCCGTGCGAGGCGATGCGCCCGCCGCGCAGGCCCTCGACCACCGTGGCGATGCGGTCGGACTCCTTCAGGCGCAGCTCCTGGGCGCCGCGCACGACCGTCTCGCCCTCGGCGAAGCAGCCCAGCAGCGCCACGAGCGGCAGCTCGTCGATCGCCAGCGGGACCTCGGCCGCCTCGACCACGGTCCCGACGAGCGGGCCCGCCGCGACCTCGAGGTCGGCCACCGGCTCGGTCGTGGCCACCGCGTCGCCCGGCGCCTCCTCGAGCTCGCCGGCGACGAGCCCGCCCATCCGCTGGACGATCCGCACGAAGCCCGAGCGCGTCCAGTTCGTCCCCACGCCGCGCAGCACCACGCGCGAGCCCGGGACGAGCACGCCGGCGGCGATCAGGAAGGCGGCGCTCGACGGGTCGCCGGGGATCGCGATCTCCTCCAGCGCGAGGGTCTCGGCGCCCTCGACGCTCACGTGGCGGCCGTCGCGGCGGACCGCGACGCCGGCGGCGGCGAGCATCCGCTGGGTGTGGTCGCGGCTGGGCTCGGGCTCGGACACGGTGCTCGCGCCGCCGGGCGCCAGCGCGGCGAGCAGGACGCACGACTTCACCTGGGCGCTGGCCACCGGCATCTCGTAGTGGATCGGGCGCAGGCGCGCCCCGGTGACCGTGAACGGCGGGCGGCGGCCGTCGGTGGCGACGACCTCGGCGCCCATGAGCGCCAGCGGCGCGGCGATGCGGTCGACCGGCCGCCGGCGGAACGAGTCTTCGCCGTCGAGCGTGAACGAGCGCCCCTCCTGCGAGGCGAGCCAGCCGGGCAGCAGGCGCATGAGCGTGCCGGCGTTGCCGACGTCGATCGGGCCGTCGCCGGACGCGATCGCGCCGCGCAGGCCGGCGCCGTGGACGACGATCGCGTCGGGCGACGCCTGCACGCGGGCGCCGAGGCGCGCCACGGCGGCGAGTGTGGAGCTCGTGTCGGCGGCGTCGAGGTAGCCGGTGATGCGCACCGTCCCCGACGCCATCGCGCCGAGGATCGCCGCCCGGTGGGAGATCGACTTGTCCGTCGGCGGTCGCAGCTCGCCCCGCAGGCCCCGCGCCGGGTCGACGCGCACGGTGCTCACGCGATCACCGCGAAGCCGAGGCCGGCCACGAGCGCGGTCGCCTCCTCGGCGCGCGCGTCGGGGACCCACAGCGCGATCTCGCCCTGGCTGTTGTCGGGTGACGGGCTCAGCGCCATGTCGGAGATGTTGATGCCGGCGCGGCCGAGGGTCAGCGCCAGGTCGGCGATGACCCCGGGGCGGTTGGGCACGGCGACGCGCAGCTCGCGGACGTCCTCGCCGGTGAGCCCGGCCTCGACGAGCGCCTGGCGCCGCCGGGCGGCGTCGCGCTGCCAGTCGCCCAGGTCCTCGCCGGCGTGCAGCTGCGCCCGCACGCGCTGCAGCTCGGCGATGGCGCCGTCCAGCGCGTCGCCGAGCGCGTCGCGGTTGGCGGCGTAGATCGCGCGCCACAGGTCGGGGTTGGCGCCGGCGACGCGGGTGGCGTCGCGGAAGCTCGGGCCGGTCGCCGGGGGCCGCTCGCCGTCGAGCGCGGCCGCGGCCTGGGCCACGAGCACGTTGGCGAGCACGTGCGGCAGGTGGCTGACGGCCGCCATGACGCGGTCGTGGACGTCGGCGTCGAGCGCGGCCGGCCGGGCGCCGAGGCCGGTCAGCAGCCGGTGCAGGCGCTCGAGCAGGACGCCCTGGGTGATCGACGTCGGGGTCAGGTACCACGTGGCGCCGTCGAAGAGGTCGGCGCGGGCGTGCTCGACCCCGGCGGCCTCCGAGCCGGCCAGCGGGTGGCCGCCCACGAAGCGCGGGTCGACGGCGGCGCGCACGACGTCGCGCTTGGTCGAGCCCACGTCGGTGACCACGCAGTCCTCGGGGGCGGCGGCGAGCACCGCGCGGGCGGTGTCGGCCAGCCGGTCGACGGGCACGGCGACGAACGCGGCGCCGGCGCCGTCGAGGGCCTCGGCGAGGTCGTCGTGGGCGCTGTCGATCGCTCCGCGCGCCAGCGCCGCGCCGGCGCGCGGGTCGACGCCGCGCACGGTGGCGCCGAGGCGCTCGCGCGCGGCCAGGCCGATCGACCCTCCGATGAGCCCCACGCCGACGACGGCGACGATCAAGCGTTCACGAAGGTGGCCTTGCCCGCGATGGCGGCGGCGGCCCGGACGCGCGCGGCGTAGGCGGCGAACGCCTCGGTGCGCAGCGCCTGCGGGCCGTCGCAGATCGCCTGCTCGGGCTCGGGGTGGACCTCGACGATGATCCCGTCGGCGCCCGCCGCGGCGGCGGCCAGGCTC
>JAXDHL010000166.1:0-6483 GCA_034664525.1 Solirubrobacteraceae bacterium | reverse complement strand
GAACGCCGCAGGATGCACAACGTCGACATCGGCAGGACGATGTACCTCGGTCTCCCCTACTACGGCCGCTGGCTGCTTGCGGCTGCGCGTGTCCTGGTGGAGAAGCAGCACGTGACGCTCGGCGAGTTGATCGAGCGCGTGGACGAAGTGCGCCGGCGCCATTCCCAGCCGATCGGCGCTGAGCTGCCCGACGCGGCTCCGCGGGCCGGCGCAGACCCTGCCGCCGTCGAGCGAAATGAGCACCACCTGGCGGCTGTGGGCAAGGGCGATCCGCAGTGCTTCGCGGGCATGGCCGGCGCGCCCAGGTTCGCCGTCGGCGACCAGGTGCGGGTCCGCGGGCTGCCGACGATCTTCTACTCGCGCACCCAGGAATACGTGCGCGGAGCGCGTGGGACCGTCGTCAAGGTCTCATACGAGAGCCTCACAGCGGAGGACGAGACGTTCGCTCGCGACGATCAGCAGCCCGAGTGGTTCTACATCGTGCGCTTCAGAATGGCCGACCTCTGGGAGCCGTACGCCGGCCCCGCGAGCGACACCTTGCAGACCGAGCTTGCGGACCGGTGGCTCGAGCCGGCGGAGGGCTAGCGAGATGGCCCACGACCACCTTCACCCGCATGCGCCCATGGTCGAGGAGATCACCGACTTCGAGGTGCTGGAGATCGCGGTGCGCGAGCTCGCGATCGAGAAGGGCGTGTTCACCGCGGAGGATCACCGTCGATTCACCGAGTTCGCCGAGCAGATCGGCCCGACACCGGCCGCGCGGCTCGTCGCGCGGGCGTGGCGGGAGCCGGAGTTCAAGCGGCTGGCGCTGGAGGATGCGCTGGCGGCGAGCCGGGAGGTGGGAGTCGACTGGCTGCAGCCGACCGGCTTCGGCACGCCCAGCGACTTCAGCGCGCTGCACGTCCTCGAGGACACGCCGAAGCTGCACCACGTCGTGGTCTGCACGCTGTGCTCGTGCTACCCGCGACCCATCCTCGGGAATTCGCCGGAGTGGTACCGGACGCCGAACTACCGGCGCCGCATCGTGCGCTGGCCACGGCAGGTGCTCGGCGAGTTCGGCCTTCACCAGCCGGAGGACGTCGAGGTTCGCGTCGAGGATTCCAACCAGAAGCACCGGTTCCTGGTCCTCCCCGTCCGCCCCGCCGGGACCGAGCGGTGGAGCGAGGACGACCTCGCCGAGATCGTCACCCGGGACTGCCTGATCGGCGTCGCGCTGCCGAAGCCAGGCGTGACACGCAATGCGGTCGGCGCCGTGCGGCCGGCCAACCGTCCCGCGGCGAACCATCATGAGTGAGGGTCAGAACCGGAGCGTGAGCGACGTCCGCATCCCGACGCTCGAGCGGATCGCGACGCGCGGACGGGTGTGGGCACAGCTCTCGGAGACGTACGGCGTGACGAACCCGGTGCCGCCGTGGAAGTCCAGCCTGGATGGGATGTGCGACGCCCTGGATCGCGATGGGGATGCCTTGCCGCTGCTCGAACGCCGGCGCGACGAGGACCACCTGTCGCAGGCGGTCTACTCGGCTCTGCCGGCCCCGGAGCGCCAACTCGTGGCGCTCGCCCACTCGCTGCTCGCGAGAGGCGTGATCGAGGAGGAGGCGCTGGCTCGCCGTATGCAGGCGGTCCGTACGCGCCTGCGGGCCGCATGACTGGGCCGCTGCCCGTGACCGTGAAACCCGGACAGAGCGCGAACTTCGCGGTCGGCCCGAGTGGCTATGCGCCGACTCCCGGGCCGCCCGCGGCCGGCGATGACAGCATTCGAACCATGCACCGCCGCGCCTTGCCGGCTCGCGTGCAGGGTCGCCTCGTCCAAGCCGCTCGTGTCGCCGAGCCGATCCCTGCATCCTCACCTTCAACTTTCATGGGAGCGTTCTGCGCATGAATGACCTGGCCAGCGCTCCGCCCGTGGTCGGCGGTCTGGTCCGCCGTCAGCCCGACGCATCCGTGATCGTCGAGGCGACCTGCCTGCAATGCGAGGCGACCAAGCGCGCCCAAGCCTGGAAGTCGAGCGCGGATCGCATGAACTTCCAACTCGTCGGCCCGGCACCCGCGGCGCGGCCCTGCCCGCACTGGCGAGCCCTCGATGAGCTGATCGGCACGGTGGCGAAGGAAACGCTCGGCCAGCCCGACCGGGTTCAATCAGCCGCCGCCGTCGAGGCGCTCGAGGACTGGCTCGAGGCGCGCGCCGAAGATCCCGGTGAAGGCGCGCCGAGGCTCAGCGACGCCGCCGCCGAAGACCTGCAGGCTCGCATCCGCCGGGCGTGGATGCACTGGAGCACCAACTAGTAGGCCACGACAGACGAGCCGGCCCTCGGCGACTAGGGCGAGCACCTCGCGCTCGCCGCCGACGGCCGGGGACGTAGGCCGCGATCAGCGGCGCGCGCCTCCTGTCGCATCCCGAGCAGGCGCCCATACTTGTCACCGTGGGTGCGGCACGACATGGCTCGCGTTTCACCGGCTCCGCTCGCATCGCGGTCCCGTTGCTCGTCGTCCTGCTCAGCGTGGCGGGCTTCCTGGTCACGACGGGAGCGGTCGGCGAAGAGCGCGCGAACGCGGCGCGCCGGCGGGCCGACGTCCAGGCGCTAGAGGTCCAAGGACAGCTCGAACGGGCCCGTGCGTTCGTCATCGGGCTCGGCAACGCGCTTTCGGGCGAGCGCGCACCGAACGGCCGGCGCTTCGCGGCGCTGGAGGGAAGCGCCGCGACGACCGTCGGGCTCACCGCCGCCCTGTGGGTGGAGCCGGTGCCCCCCGCGGCGCGTCGCGCCTACGAACGACGCATCGGGGCGCCGATCACCCCGCCACCGGGGCAGCGGGTCGCCAGGCCGCCGGCGATGTACCTGCCGGCGACGTTCGCCACGGGCGTCGCGCTGCCCCCGGGCGCCGACATGGCCCGCGTGCCGGCGCTCGCCGCGACGCTGCAGGATCCCACGTCCGTCTTCGCCGGCACGGCGACGCCGGTCGCCTCGCTCGCCGGGCAGCGCGGGTTCTTCGTGGTCCAGGGGGCCCAGTACGGTCACGGCCCGGGAAGCCAGGGCTTCATCGTCGTGTTCGTGCCCGCGGACTGGCTCAGCGTGTCCCTGAACCTCGATCCGCATCGCACCGCGATCAGCCTGGGGGGCCGCCGGCTCAACGGCGCGCTCGCCGCCGCGCCCGCCGCCAGCCGGAGCTTCGAGGCGCTGACGCGGCGGTGGCGGGTGGATGTGGCCCTGGAGCCGCGCACGGCGCTGCAGGCGACCCTTCCGTGGCTGGCGGTCGCCTGGCCGCCGGCGACCGCGCTGCTCGTCTATCTGCTGGGCCGCGGGATGCTGCGGCGGCGCCGCGCCGAACGCCAGGTGGACGACATCTTCGACCTGTCGCCCGACCTGCTCTGCGTCGCCGGCCTCGACGGGTACCTCAAGCGCGTGAACCCGGCGTTCGAACACACGCTCGGCTACCCGGCCGCCGAGCTGCTGTCGCGCCCGCTGCTGGAGTTCGTGCATCCGGATGACCGCGAGCCGACCGCAAAGATGGTCGCTGGGCTGGGCGAGGGACGGCACGTCGTGGAGTTCGAGAACCGCTACATCCGCGCCGACGGCGCCGTCCGCTGGCTGCAGTGGAACTCGCGGACGATGCCCGAGACGGGCCTGATGTACGCCGCGGCGCGCGACGTCACCGAGACCCTGATGCTCACCCACGAGCAGGCCGCGCTGCGTCGCGTCGCCACCCTGGTTGCCGAGGGCCACGACGCCGGCGAGCTGTTCGGCGCCGTGGCGGTCGAGGTCGGCCAGATCCTCGGCGCCGACGCCACGCGCCTGCTGCGCTACCGGGAGGACGGCACCGCCTCGGTGGTGGCGAGCTACGGCGCGCCGGATGCCCAGATCGGCGGCGCCTCGAACCTGAGTCTCGACCATGGCCGGCTGTGGGGCCGCGTCGCGCGGAGCCGCGGCCCCCAGGGCACCGATCGCCCCGGGGACGGGTCGGACGGCCTTGCCCAGAGCCTGCACGCCGCCGGCGTCGCTGCCGCGGTCGCCGCGCCGATCGTCGTCTCCGGGCGCCCGTGGGGCGCGATCGTGGCCGCCTGGAAGCATCCGGACATGGGCGGCGGGGACACCGAGATCCGCATGGCGCAGTTCACGGAGCTGGTGGCGACCGCCATCGCGAATGCCGAGAGCAGCGCCGAGCTGGCCGCGTCCCGCAGCCGGATCGTGGCGACGGCCGACGAGGCGCGCCGGAAGATCGAGCGCGACCTGCACGACGGCGCGCAGCAGCGCATGGCGAGCACGGTGGCGTCGCTGAAGCAGGCGCGAAACGAGCTGGGCGACACGAACGAGCCCGTGGCCGAGCTGGTGGACGATGCGCTCGAGAACGCCGAGCGCGGGATCGAGGAGGTCCGCGAGCTCGCGCGCGGCATCCATCCGAGGATCCTGTCCTACGGCGGCCTCGGGCCGGCGCTCAACACGCTCGCCCGGGGCTCGCCCATCCCCGTCTCCGTCGACGTGCAGGCCGACGGCCGGCTGCCCGAGACCGTCGAGGTGACGGCCTACTACGTCGCGTCCGAGGCGCTGACGAACGTGGTCAAGCACGCCCAGGCCTCCGAGGTGCGCATCACCGTCGAGCTGGATGCCCGGTGGATCGTGCTCACGATCCGCGACGACGGCAGCGGCGGCGCCGACGCCTCCCGCGGGTCCGGCCTTGTCGGCCTCAATGACCGCGTCGGAGCGCTCGGCGGAGCGCTCGCGGTCCACAGTGAGCCGGGTGCCGGCACGGTCCTGACCGCCCGGATCCCCGTCGCGGCGCCGGCGGCGGCGGGAGACGACGCCTAACGGCCCCAGATCCGCCGGTAGTCGGCGCGATAGCCGCTCGGCGGATCGAAGACCGCGCCGGCGGGCACATCGGCGCGGGTGATCAGTCGCGGCGGAGCGACGTAGCCGGACGGGGGCCGGCCGGCACGGGCCCGGTTCAGCTCGTCGACGATCTGCCACCCCTGCAGGTACAGCGGCTCGGCGACCGACGCCGTCTGATGATCCCCGGTGCGGATCCGCTCGAAATCCGAGGCATCGCCGTCGCCGGCCCCGATCGCGAACGGCGGATCGCCGCCGCGCCTGCCCGCGTTCACGAAGGCCGCGAGCGCCCCACCGATGTAGATGCCGTTGATCGTCAGCATGTAGCGGAACCGCGGCCCGAAGCGGTTCAGGAGCGAGGACACGACGGCCGGCATCTGCTGCTGGGCGAGGTCGATCGGCGAGTTGACGACGTCGAGCACCGCGCACCGACGGCACGTTCGGATCTCGGCCGCCATCACGTCCGCCTTGTAGGCGGCGATCGGGTACCTGCGGTCGGTGAAGATCACCACGTGGGCCGTCCCGCGGGAGAGGGCGATCGCATAGTCGGCGGCCATGCGCGCCACGGACCCGGGGTCCGTCGACACGTTGGTGAACAGGCCGGCATGCCGGTCCGGGCCCGGCCGCGTGCCGGCGTGCCAGCCGACGACCGGGATGCTCAGCGCTCTCGCTCGTCGCAGCGCGAGCACCTGCGCCGCCGCATCGAAGCCGCCGAGGACGATCCCGGTGGGCTTGAGCCGCAGGGCGTCGCGCAGCGTGCGCCCCTGTCCTGCCGTGCTCCCGTGGCCGTCGAGGATCCGCAGCTGCCAGCCGATCGCCCGGGCCGCCCGCTGGACGCCGAGGGCCGCGCCGGCGATGCCCCCGTTGGTCAGGTCCCCGGCGACGAAGACGATCAGGCCGCCGCGCCGGGCGCGGGGCCCGCTCGCCGGTCCCCGATAGCCGGTCGGCGCCCGGAGCGCGCTCGGGACCTCGGCCAGCGCGCTCCGGACCTCCGGGTCGACCGGTCCTGCGCTGCGATCCTGCGTCGCGCCGCACCCGCCCGCCAGCAGCGCGGGCGCCACGACGCCCGCGAGCACGTGCTTCCGACATCGAGCCAGCGAGCGCACGACCACGCCCCTACGGTCGCGTGCCCGGCGCCACGGCCTGACCGGCCCTCCGACCGGCGCGGGCCGGCCCTCGGGACGGCGTAGCATCCGGGCCGGTGCTGCCCCACCGCGAGTACGCCCGCGAGCGCATCGCCCAGTCGGCCCAGCGCCTCCGCGACCGCGTGCATGGCGAGCGCGTGGTTGTGGAGGATCTCGAGCTCGCCGGGCCGGTCGACCGGATCCCGCCCGCCGGGGCGCAGCGGCTCGAGTACCGGCCGGCCGAGCCGGGCGCCGCCCTCGGGCCGCTGTTCGCGACCTACTGGCTGCGCGGGACGGCGGTGGTGCCGCCGGGCTGGGCCGGCGCGCGCGTGGATCTCTGGGTGGACACCGGCAGCGAGGCGACGCTGTGGCTCGACGGCCGGCCGGTCGCCGGGCTGAACTCGGGGCCGCGCCAGGTGCGGCCGTACGCGGTGCTCGTGGCGCATGCGGACGGCGGCGAGCGCGTGCCGTTCGCGCTCGAGATCGCCTGCAACGACGCGTTCGGCTACGGGGAGAGCGGGCAGGGCGCCGCGGCGTCG
>JAXDHL010000165.1:0-4778 GCA_034664525.1 Solirubrobacteraceae bacterium | reverse complement strand
GGTCATGTCGTAGATCGCCGCGAGGTGGAAGAAGTGGTCGACGGAGCCCTTCAGGCGCGCCTTCTCGGCGTCGTCGACGCCGAGCGCCGGCTCGCCCAGGTCCCCGAACACCGGCTTGATGCGGCTGGTGTCGCCGTGCGCCGCCCAGCCCTCCATCAGGGCGTCGAGCTTCTCCACCGAGCCTTCGCGGACCAGCACGTTGATCTCGCCGTCGCGCTGCTCGAGCAGCCGCTCGACGAGGTGGCGGCCGATGAAGCCGGTCGCGCCGGTCACGAAGTAGGTCAACGCGTCGTCCTCCTGGAGTCCCTCAAAGCGAGCGCGGGACACTATCCGAGCCCGCCGCGCCCTTCGCCACCAGCGAAGCGCGCCGCGCCGGCGACCCCCGTGGCGAGCACCTGGCGGCCGAGGCGGGCCTCGTGCGCCAGCGCGTCGGCCAGCGGCAGGCCGAGCCCCTCGAGCAGCGCGCGGCGGTCGGACAGCAGCGTCTCCTGCGGGAACGCGGCCAGCTGCTCGGCGAGCTCGAGCGCCCGTGCCAGCTGCCGGCCCTCGGGCACGACCTCGGTCACGAGCCCCATCCGAAGCGCCTCTTCGGCGCCGACCATCCGCCCGGACAGCACGAGGTCGAGCGCGCGGCCCTGCCCGACGATCCGCGGCAGTCGCTGCGTGCCGCCGTCGATCAGCGGGACGCCCCAGCGCCGCTCGGCGCAGCCGAACGTGGCCGTCGTCGTGGCGATCCGCAGATCGCACCAGAGCGCGAGCTCGAAGCCGCCGGCGACCGCCCAGCCGGAGACGGCGGCGATCGTCGGCTTGGCGGAGGTCAGGCGGGTGAAGCCGAGCGGCCCGCCGGGCAGGTCCGGGTCCAGCGTCGTGATCGCCTTCAGGTCCGCGCCTGCACAGAACGCGACGTCGGAGCCGGTGAGCACGAGCACGCGGGCGCCGTCGTCGTCACGGAAGGCCTCAAAGCCCTCGAGCAGGGCCGCCGCGGTCGGGCCGTCGACCGCGTTGCGGCGGTCGGGGCGGTCGATGGTCAGGACGGCGGCGGCGCCGCTGCGCTCGTAGTGGACGGCCATCGTCCGGACGCTACCGGCGAAAGGTGGCCCCACCCGCCCGCGCACGCCGGGTGCGGCTCCGGCGCCGGGGCAGGTGGGACCGTTTCGCCGTCGGAACGTATGCCGCCCGCGGGCGGCGGGGTTGCCCGGGGCAGCGCCCGGCGACGAGCTTTTGGAAAAGGAGTGTTCCCCCTACCGAAAGGGGAACTCTATCGGCCCCGAGGACGAGCGGTCCGCTGCGGCAGTGCCGGCGGCTACCAGCCGCCGCGCGAGTCGGCGCGCGCCATGCGCGCCTTGGTCGCCTGCTTGCGGGCGTCCTTGCGCTTGTCCAGGCGCCACATGATCAGCGACGCGATCAGGATGAACAGCGGGAAGCCGGCGATCATCAGGAAGCCGGCCTTGGTGACGATCAGGTCGTTGGACTCCCCGTACCAGCCCTCGCCGTGGTCGCTCGCCAGCGCCGCCTGGGCGAGGACGAGCAGGGTCGTGGCGGAGAGCAGGAGGGTCGTCAGCACGCGGCGCTTCATCGCGTCCGGATGATACCGATCCGGTCCTACCATCGACGTGGCAATGGCCGTCTGCATCGCCTCCGACCTCGCCAAGGACATGGCGGGGGATCCGCTCTTCCGCGGCGTCTCGTTCAAGCTCGAGCGCCGCGACCGGCTGACCCTCGCCGGCCGCAACGGCGCGGGCAAGACCACGCTGCTGCGGATGCTGTCGGGGGAGACGTCGATCGACGGCGGCCAGCTGACCTTCGCCAAGGACGTCCGCATCGCGCTGCACGACCAGCGGCCGCCGCGGGAGCACGGCGTGTCGCTGCGCGACTACGTGCTCGGCGGCTGCAAGGAGCTGCTGGCGATCGAGGCGCGGCTGGCTGAGCTCGAGCAGGCGATGGCCGCGGGCGCGACCGACGATGCGACCTTCGACGCCTACGGGCGCGCCCAGGCGCGTCTCGAGCACGCCGGCGGCTACAACTGGCGCGAGGGCGTCAACGCCACGCTGCATGGCCTCGGCTTCGGCGACGCCGACCTCGACCGCGACCTCGGGACGTTCTCCGGCGGGGAGCTCACCCGCGGCTCGCTCGCCCGCGCGCTGGCCGGCGACCCCGACCTGCTGCTGCTCGACGAGCCCACCAACCACCTCGACATCGCGGCGCTGGAGTGGCTCGAGGCCTACCTGCAGACCGCCGACGCCGCCATCGTCCTCGTCGCACACGACCGCTGGTTCCTCGAGGCCGTGGGCACCTCGGTGCTCGAGCTCGAGGCCGGCCGCTCGCGCTTCTTCTCGGGCACGTGGCACGCGTGGCGCGCCGAGAAGGCCCAGCGCGAGCTGGCGCTCGGGCGCGCGATCGACAAACAGCAGGCCGAGATCGACAAGCTCGAGCGCTTCGTCAGCCGCTTCAAGGCGGGCACGCGCGCCAAGCAGGCCGCCTCGCGTCAGAAGCAGCTCGACAAGATCGACAAGGTCGGGCGCGACCCGCGCGACACCCGCTCGATGGGCTTCTCGTTCAAGCCGCCCGAGCGCGCCGGGCGCGTGATTTTCGAGATCGAGGACGGGCGCGTGTCGATCGGGGACCGGACGCTGCTCGACGACGCCGCGTTCTGGCTCGAGCGCGGGGAGCACGTCTCGGTGGTGGGCGCCAACGGCGCCGGCAAGACCACGCTGCTGAAGGTCCTCTACGGCGAGCGCGAGCTCGACGCCGGCAAGATCCGCCGCGGCCACAACGTGAAGCTCGGCGTGCTCTCCCAGCACGCCGACGAGCTCGACGACCTCGGCACGGTGATCGAGGCGTGCGTGCGCGCCACCCGCCTGAAGCCGATGGAGGCCCGGGCGCTGCTCGGGCGCTTCCTGTTCAGCGGCGACGCGGCCGAGAAGCCGGTCGCCGGGCTGTCGGGCGGCGAACGGCGGCGGCTGTCGCTGGCGAATCTCGTGGCCAGCGGCGCCAACGTGCTCGTGCTCGACGAGCCCACCAACCACCTCGACCTCGAGAGCCGCGAGGCGCTCGAGTCCGCGCTGCAGGACTTCCCGGGCTCGGTCGTGCTCGTCTCCCACGACCGGGCGCTGCTCGACGCCGTCGGCACGCGCACGGTCGCCGTCGAGGACGGCACGCTGCACTCCTACGTCGGCGGCTGGCCCGAGTACGTGCGGGTGCGCGAGGAGCGGCAGGCGCTCGCGAAGGCCCCGAAGCCGAAGGCCGCCAAGCCGGCGCCCGCGCAGCCGGCCAAGCCGGCCACCAACGGGGCGGCCAAGCGGCGGACGAAGGACATCGAGGCCGCGATCGAACGCGCCGAGGCCGAGCTGCAGCGGCTCGAGGCCGAGCTCGCCGACCCGCAGTCCTGGAACGACCCCCGCTCGGCCGAGAAGTCCACGCGCCGCCACGCCCAGGCGCGGCGCACGCTCGACGACCTCTACGCCGAGTGGGAGGCCGTCGCATCGTGATCGCCGCTTTCACACGCTGGTAACCCCGCCTCGCGGGCGGCGGGCGAACGTTCCCGTCGATGCTGGAGGTCTACCGAGCGGCAGAACTCGAGGTGCGGCCGGACGAGCACCTCGCGCTGGCCCGCGGACGGGCGCTGACGCTCTCGGTCCGCGAGTTGCAGGTCCTCGTCGCGCTCGCCCGCAGGCAGGGCCGCGTCCTGACGCGCGAGGAGCTCTTCGAGACGGTGTGGGGCGGCCGGCTGCGGGCCGACGACCGGTCCGTCGACGTCTACGTCCACAAGCTGCGGTCCAAGCTGGCACGCGCCCTCCCGGAGTGGCGCTTCATCCACACGCACTTCGGCTTCGGCTACCGCTTCGCGGCCGAGCCGGCGACGTTCACACCCTTTTCACAGGACGACCACAACCAGGTAACAGGCTCTAGTCCCACACCGTGAAGGCTGGACCCTGATGACCAAGAACCACAACATCCTCCTCGCCGTCGCCGCGTCGGCGGCGCTCGCAACCGGCGTTGCGGCCTGCGGGGGCAGCAGCTCCAGCAGCACGTCGAGCTCGTCGTCGGGCAGCTCCAAGACCGCCGACACCGCGTCGGGCACCGTCAACGGCGCCGGCTCGACGTTCGCGGCCCCCGTCTACCAGCAGTGGGGCTCCGAGCTCAAGGGCAAGGGCATCACCCTCAACTACCAGCCGGTCGGCTCGGGCGCCGGCGTCGCCGCGCTCGGCCAGGGCACCGCACAGTTCGCAGGCTCCGATCCGGCGCTGACCCCGGACGACACGAAGTCGCTCACCAAGGGCACCCCGCTGCAGATCCCGATGTTCTTCGGCGCGATCACCGCGTCCTACAACGTCAGCGGCCTCAAGAGCGGTCTGAAGCTCGACGGCTCGACCCTGGCCGACATCTTCCAGGGCAAGATCAAGACCTGGAACGACCCGAAGATCGCGTCGATGAACTCGGGCATGAAGCTGCCGTCGTCCTAGTTCACGGTCGTCCACCGCTCCGACGAGTCGGGCACGACCAAGGGCTTCACGACCTTCCTCGCCGCCTATAGCCCCGAGTGGGCCAAGAAGGTCGGCGCGGACAAGACCGTGAAGTGGCCGACCGGCACCGGCGCCAAGGGCAACGACGGCGTCGCCGCCTCGGTGAAGCAGACCGACGGCGCCGTCGGCTACGTCGAGGAGGCCTACGCCCTGCAGAACAACTTCACGACCGCCGACATCAAGAACAAGTCCGGCAAGTTCGTGACGCCCACGCTGGCCACCACGTCAGCGGCCGGCCAGGGCCTGAAGATCCCG
>JAXDHL010000164.1:0-11885 GCA_034664525.1 Solirubrobacteraceae bacterium | reverse complement strand
CGCGTCAAGCTCGAGCTGCCCGCCGCGCAGGTCGAGTTGCTCACGCGCCCGCACGCCGGCGTCGCCGGGGCGATCGAAGAGCTCGCCGGCGCGCGGCGCGCGCTCGCCCGGGCCGCCGCCGGCCGCGCGCTGCCGGCCGCCATGGCCGTGCACCCGACCGCGCCGGCGGAGGCGCTGCTGAACGCCGGCGAGCGCTACTCGGCGATCGAGGAGCGGTACGGGATCGTGGCGCGGCGCCAGCTGGTCGGCGCGCTGCAGGTGCACGTCGCCGTGGGCGGCGCCGACCGGACGCTGGCGGTCTACAACGCGCTCCGCGGCTACCTGCCCGAGCTGGCCGCGCTGGCGGCCGCGGCACCGTTTCATGACGGGCGCGACACCGGTCTGGCGTCGGTCCGCCCGCTGATCGGCGGGCAGCTCCCGCGTCAGGGCGTCCCGCCCGCGCTCACGAGCTGGGAGGGGTTCGCCGAGGAGCTGCGCTGGGGCGAGGCCGCCGGCGCGGTCGGCGAGCCGCGCCACTGGTGGTGGGAGCTGCGCCCGCACGTCGGCCACGGGACGCTCGAGCTGCGCGTCCCGGATGTCCAGCCGTCGCTGGCCCAGGCGCACGGCGTCGCCGCGTTCGCCCACGCGCTGGTGGCGGCGCTCGCCGGCGCCTACGACGCCGGCGAGCCGCTACCCGTCGCCGAGACCTGGCGGATCGCCGAGAACCGCTGGGCCGCGCTGCGCTGGGGCGTCGAGGGCGAGCTCGCCGACCTCGTCACCGGTCGCCGGCGGCCGGCGCGCGAGCGGCTGCTCGAGCTCACGGACCGGCTGGAGCGCTCCGCCGGTCACGCGCTCGACCGGACACGCGAGCTGATCGAGCGCAACGCGGCGATGGAGTTGCGCCAGGCCGGGCTGGCGGACGCCTGCGGGTGGGTGATCGCGGCCTACGAGGGGTAGTGACGCGCTGTCATGGCTCCGCGACTCCCCGACCCGCGCGGCGAGCTGTCGGCGCTCGTGCTCGAGCAGCTCAGCCCCACGATCTCTGAGATCCCCGCGCAGCTGCCCGCGCTTCCGGACGACCCGCTCGCCGACGACGACCTGCAACTCGCGCTGTACGTCGCCTAGGAGCTGCACGACCGCGGATTCGCGGGCGTCGATCCGGAGTGGGAGTGGGAGCCCTCGCTGCTGCGGTTGCGGCGGCAGCTCGAGCGGTGCTTCGAGGATGCCCTTCGCACCGCGGTCGGCACTCCGCTCGACTCGGCCGCGCCGGAGGAGATGGACCTGGCGCTGCGGGCGATCGCCGACGCCGACGATGCGCCCCCGCTGTCGCGCTACATCGAGCGCCACGCCACCGCCGCCGAGGTGCGCGAGTTCTTCATGCACCGCTCGGCCTACCAGCTCAAGGAGGCCGACCCGCACTCGTTCGCGATCCCTCGGCTCACCGGCGCGGCGAAGGTCGCGGCGGTCGAGATCCAGGCTGACGAGTACGGCGGCGGCCACTTCGACCGCATGCACGCCACGCTGTTCGCGAAGACGCTGCGCGGCGCCGGCCTCGACGACACCTACGGCGCATACCTGGACCGGCTGCCGGGGATCACGCTCGCGACGGTCAACCTGATGTCCCTGTTCGGTCTGCACCGCCGCTACCGCGGCGCCGCGGCCGGTCACCTCGCGCTGTTCGAGATGGTGTCCTCGGTCCCGAGCGGCCGCTACGCCCGCGGCCTGCGGCGGCTCGGCTTCGCGGACGACGTCTGCGACTTCTTCGACGAGCATGTCGTCGCCGACGCGGTGCACGAGCAGATCGCGGCCGTCGATCTCGCGGGCGGCATCGCCCGCCAGGAACCCGAGCTGGCCGCCGACGTGCTGTGGGGCGCCCGGGCGCTGTCGCACGTCGAAGCGCGCTGGGCGCGCCACCTGATGCAGGCTTGGGATGCCGGGGTCAGCTCGCTGCGGGCGGCTCCGGCGGCGCCAGGCGCGCATCCGGTCGGCTCGGCGCCGTGAACCCCGCCGCCTTGTGGGTCGAGTCGCACAGCGGCTTGATGCGCGACTTGCCGCAGCGGCACAACGCGACGACCGCGCGGCCGACCTCGATCTCCTGACCGTCCTGGTCGAGGAGCGTGAACGGCCCGCGCACCAGCAGCGGCCCGTCGCGGTAGGGGGTGATCGTGACGCGGTCGGCTGCCATACGGCGGCGGTGCCCGCTGGGCGCCGGTGTCAATCGGCGACCCGCTTGGAGCCCGACCGGGGCGCGCTTACGATGCGCCGATGGCGGAGGCCGAGGAGCACTTCGTGACGCTGCCGACGCGGGTGTGGAAGATCGGGCTCGCCGGCGGCGCGGCGGTGTGGCTGTTCGCCGCAGTGCTCACCGGGATCACGCAGGACGACATCCTGGTCCCGACCGTGATCATCCTCGGCAGCTTCCTGGTGCCGGGCACGATGACCGCGTTCGCGCTGTCGCGCCGGCGTGCCGCCCAGCTGACGACGGAGGCGGCCGTGCTCGGGTTCTTCGCGGCCGGGACGCTCGCCGTCGTGTCGACCGCCGTGCTCGAGACCTACCTGCTGCCCGCCGCGGCTGGGACGTTCGTCGGCGTCGGCATCATCGAGGAGATGTGCAAGGCGCTCGTCGTGGTCGCCGTCGCCCAGCGGGTGCATGCCCGCGCGCCGCGGGACGGGATGGTGCTCGGGGCCGTCGTCGGGGCCGGGTTCGCCGCATTCGAGAGCGCCGGTTACGCGCTCCAGACGATGATCGACAACCTCGACCACCGCCCGATCGTCAACATCATGGAGACCGAGGCGTTCCGCGGCGTGCTGTCGCCGTTCGGGCACATCACCTGGACGGCCCTGGTCGGCGGCGCGCTGTTCGCGAGCTCGCGCGGCGGCCGGTTCCACCTCACCGCGCGGCTGGCCGGCACGGCGGCCGGAGTGATCGCGCTGCATGCGTTGTGGGACGCGTCCTACGGCTGGGCGATCATGCTCGCGCGCGGTGTCCTCGGCGACGGCTGGCAGCTGCGGTGGCCGAACGCCCAGGGGTGGCAGGGCGTACCGTCCGGCGAGGAGATCACGTGGTTCAACGTCTTCTACGACGGGCAGCTGATCCTGCTGGCGGTGATCGGCGCGTGGTGGGTCGTGCACTCGTGGCGCCGCTACGGCCACTGGGCGCCGGCTACGCCGCCGGCAGGCTGAGCACGAACACGACGCCGCCGAGCAGCAGCAGCGTGGCCAGCCCGAGCACGCCCGCCCGCAGCGGACGCCACAGCAGGCGCAGCGAGATGCCCGCGAAGAACAGCACGGCGGCGAAGAAGACCGTCGAGAGGATGTAGCGGTCGTCGTTGCTCTTCGCGTCGGTGCCCGCGAGGTACGCCGCGTCCGCGCGGTCGTCGAGCGTCTTCGCCCGGTCGAGCTGCGCGAGGTGGTATTGCCGCGTGTACAGCGGGCCCGGGATCCTCGCCCGCGACGTGAACGGATGCTCGGCCACCCAGGCGCGGAACGCCGGCAGGAACTCCGGCCGGAAGCGCCGCTCGTAGATCCCGGCGAGGCGCGTCTCGCCGGCGTCGCGAGCGTCGAGCCAGCCGTTGAAGAGCAGCAGGTCGTCGATCCGCAGCTGCCCGGCCACGGTCGTCTCACGCTGCGCGAGCACGCGGGCCGCGGACGCCTTGGCGTAGTGCTGGGACTGCTCGCCCGACCAGCGGGCGGCCTGGTACCCGCTCCATGCGGTCGCCACCGTGGTCAGCGACAGCAGCACGACCGCGAGCAGCTCGAGCATCCGCTCGAGCCGCTCGGGGCGGTCGTCCTCAGGCTCCTCGCGCTCGGTGAGCTCATGCGGGACGTGCACGTGCGCATGGCCCATGCGCGTCCCGCTTCCAGCTCAGTAGGCGCCGGCCGCGACCGGCTCGCCGGCCGGGAGCTCGGGCATCGGTGTCTCGCCCATGCTGACGAGCTCGTCGACGAGGGCGACGGCGCGCGCGCTGCCGTCCGGCAGCTTGCCCATGAGCCACGCCGCCGACCACGCCGTGACCTTCCAGGCCATGCGGTCGTCGGGCTTCTCGGCGGCGTTGAGCACCGCGCGCCAACCGCAGCCGAGCGCGCAGCGGCGCCTCCAGAACGGGCGCAGGGCGAACAGCTCCAGCGCGACCTCGCGGCAGCGCTCGGCGCGGGCGCGCTCGAACTCGGGGCGGCGGCTGCCGACCACGCGGCTGGCGCACTCCAGCAGCGTCTGGCGGTCGGCGTCGGACGCCAGGTCGTTGTAGGAGCGCAGGAAGGACGCGATGACGGGGCACGCCGTCTTGGGCGCATCGGAGAACGGCTCGCCGGCGAGCATCGACGCGAGCTCCATCACACACGCTCCGTCCTCCGGCGACCGGTGTCGGCCGCGTTGGAGCTGGACGTTCTGATGGGTCACCTCTGACATGACTGGAACCTCAGGCCGGGGACAGGGACTGCAGGATCCGTCAGGCAGGAAGGCGACGCATCACCCGCATCGGGTGAGCGGCGGTTCACGTCAGGGAGCCGGTGATCGCCATTGCGAGCGTGACCGGGACCGCGGCCAGGAACAGCGGCAGCTCGACGCCGGCCAGCAGCGCCTGGGTCTCGTCGGCTCCCTGGCCGGCGAAGCCCGCGTCATGATCGTCGCGTACCAGCCAGCTAACCGCAAGGACGCAGGCCAGCACGCCGACGACCGCCGCGCCCAGGAGCATCCAGCCGACCAGCGAGGAGCCGCCGACGGCGAGGAAGATGACGCACAGCGCAAACCCGCCGGCGCCGGCCAGCACCTGGCCGGCCGCGCCCGGCGTCGTCAGCACGCCCAGGCCGGCGAACAGCGCCATCGGCGCCAGCAGCAGCCACAAGAGGAGCGCGATCCATCCCATGATCGCGATCGTCGCCGCCGCGGCCCGGGACGGCGAGGGTGGGGGCACGTGACCCGGCCGGGGGCGGGCACGGCGCGTCAGGGGGCGATCGGCGTGCTCGTGCCGGGGTCGAGCAGGCACACCCGGACGTCCGGCGCACGTGCCGCCGCGGCGGCGGCGAACGCCTCCGCGGGCGCGCGCAGGATTCTTGGCGACCGCCGCCGCCACCAGGCGGGCGCCAGCGTGCCCCAGTGGATCGGGATCGCGACCGCCGGGTGCAGCAGCGCCAGCGCATCGGCAGCCGTCTCGGGGTTGAGGTGGCCGGCGGGCAGCCGCCCGCCCCAGCCCGCGACCGGGAGCAGCGCGACGTCGAGACCGCGGTCCCCGATCGCCCGCATGCCGTCGAAGCGGTCGGTGTCGCCGGCGAAGTAGATCCGGCGCGAGCCCTCGACCACGTAGCCCAGCGGCGGCGCGCGGCGGCCGCCCGGTATGCGCCCGGACGCGTGCTCGGCCGGAGTGGCGACGACCTGCACGGCGCCGAGGGCCACCGACTCCCCCGGCGACAGCTCCACGACCGTCCGCATGCGCTTGCCGCGGACGATCGGCCGGGCGCCGCGCGGCACGATCACCGGCGTCCGGCGGCCCGCCCGCCGCAGGGACGGACCGTCGAGATGGTCGTGGTGCAGGTGGGAGACGAGCACCGCGTCGAGTCCGTCGTGGGCGGCGGGATCGACCGGCGCGGCCAGGCGCCGCAGCGGCCCTACGCGCCCGCGCAGCACCGGGTCGGTGAGCAGCCGGACGCCGTCGAGCTCGATCAGCACGGTGGCGTGGCCGACGAAGGTCAGCCGCCACGGGCGCGCGCTCACCGCCGAGGCTCGAAGACGACCACGGTGTGCGCCATCCGGTCGTGCAGCCCGCGGCGCCGCGAGTCCCAGAGCATCATCCAGATGCCGGCCAGCAGCGGGATCGCGGCAAGCACGAGGGCCACGAAGCGCAGCAACGCCTGGCGCGGCTTCAGCGCGCCGT
The DNA here is from genome assembly GCA_034664525.1 of Solirubrobacteraceae bacterium. Classification (GTDB taxonomy): domain Bacteria; phylum Actinomycetota; class Thermoleophilia; order Solirubrobacterales; family Solirubrobacteraceae; genus DATLGB01. Next base: position 6,036 of record JAXDHL010000164.1, on the reverse strand, counting down.
CGCCGGCCCGCGTGGCGAGCACCCGCACGCGCATCACCCGGTCGCCGGGCGTCTGCTCCGCGGTCGACCAGAACACGACGAAGTAGGCGACGCACCAGACGACGTAGGCGGCGCCGCCGATCGCCACGAGGGCGTGCCGGATGTCGGATGGGAGGTGCAGCACGGACACGCAGAGCGCGATCACCGCGCCCACGACGACGGCCGTCGCGTTGATCACCGCCGCGTCGACGGCGAAGGCGAGCGTCCGGGTGGCCAGCCCCGCGTACGGCGTTTCGACGGCGCCGGCGGTCATGGCTCGCCGGTCGCCAGGCGCGCCGGCGCGCCATCGGCACCGTCGTCCCCATGGCGGCCGAAGCGCCGGGCCGTCCGCTCGAGCCAGGCGTCGGCGCCGCGGGAGCGGGTCCGGACCTGCTCGCCGACCTCGTCAGCGAGCCCGCGGCTGGACTGCATCACCGCGTCGGTGACGGTCGGGCTCTGCGCGATCCGCGCCACCAGCACCCACAGCTCCTCGCTGGCGAGCAGCCGCTCGACCACGTCGTCGATGACGCGGGACGCGAACACGCGGTCGACCAGGCGGCCGGTCGCTTCGCTGTCGAGCAACTGGGCGAGCACGGCGGCGACGCGCGCATCGTCGAGCGCAAGCCCGAGCGCGCGCGCGAGGTCGGGACGCTCGAGCAGCGGCGCCGCGATCCGCTCGGCCACCCCGGGGCGCGCGGCGCCGCGGCCGAGCGCGTCCATGACCGGGCCGGCGAGCGCGCTGTCGACGGCCTGCTCGGCCGCCGGGCTGCGCAGTGCGAGGTCGACGGCCCGGCGTGTCGGCTCCCACGCGAGCGTCTGCTCGACGCCGCGCACCAGCGCGTCGCCGGCCAGCTCCTCGAGCGCCGCGGCGACGTCACCGGCCACGCCGCCGGCGACGCCCAGCGACCGCCGCCCGAGCCTGGCGACGGTTGCGAGGCCCACCGGCGGCGGTGCCTTGATGCGCATCGGCCGAAGCTACGAGCCGCGGTCCCCCCCGGCCACCGTGTCGGCACCACCACGAGCGGATGCCGGCCTGCTCCCCGGCCACGCCTGCTGGAGCCCGCCGGTCCCGCCGGGTGCCTCCTCCCGTGGACCCGCGCGCACCCTTGCCGCGTCCCTGCCGCGGCACCAAGCTCCCGTCAATGGACGAGTTCGCGCGGGACGAAAACCAGCCTGTTGTGCGCGTGCTCGTGGTGGACGACCAGCGGCAGTTCCTCGAGGTCGCAGCCGAGCTGATCGGGGCTGCGCCCGGCTTCGAGGCCGCCGGGTCGGCGCGCTCCGCCGAGGCCGCGCTGGAGTGGCTGCGCCGCGATGAGGCCGACCTGCTGCTGATGGACGTCCGGATGCCCGGATGCGACGGCGTTCGCGCCGCACGGCGCGTCACCGAGGATGGGACGGCAGCCGTCATCGTGCTCGTGTCGTCCGATCCCTGGCCCGAGATCGCGGCCGACCCGGCGGGCCACGGCGTGCACGCGTTCTGTCGCAAGGAGGCGCTGCGCCCCGCCCTGCTTCAGCGCCTGTGGATGGAGCACAGGCCCCCCTCGCGCGCGCCGATCTAGGCGTGGCCGCACCGGGTTTCGGCGGTTTGTCCGGCCCTCGACCGCTGCCGTAGTGTCGATCTCATGATCATCCGCACCGTGGTGGCCGAGGACGACTACCTGGTACGGGAGGCGGTGTCGCGGCTGCTCGCCGACGCGCCGGGCATCGCTCTGGTCGCCACCGCCGCGGACCTCGGCACGCTGCAGGCCAGCGTCGAGGAGCACCGGCCCGACGTCGTGGTGACCGACATCCGGATGCCGCCGACCGGCGTGGACGAGGGCATCCGGCTGGCGTCGGCGCTGCGCGAGTCCCATCCCGACATAGGCGTGGTGGTGCTCAGCCAGCACGCCGAGCCGGAGTACGTGCTCGAGCTGCTCGACCAGGGCTCGAGCCGCCGCGCGTACCTGCTCAAGGAGCGCGTCCACCACCGCGGCCAGCTGCTCGACGCCGTGCGTGCCGTCCACGAGGGTGGGTCCTACGTCGACCCGAAGATCGTCGAGGTGCTGATCGCGGGGCGGTCCCGGTCGTCCAGCTCGCCGTTGCGCGATCTCACGTCGCGCGAGGTGGAGACGCTCGCCGAGATCGCCCAGGGCAAGAGCAACGACGCGATCGCCGCCTCGCTGTTCCTCACCAAGCGCGCGGTCGAGAAGCACATCAACTCGATCTTCATGAAGCTCAACCTGACCGAGGCTCACGACGTCAGCCGGCGCGTCAAGGCCGCGCTGATGTTCCTTGCCGACAAGGGCATGAAGCCCGGCTCGGCCTAGGCCCGGCGCACCCGGCCCGAGGATGCCTCGGCCAGGAAGATCAGCGTCGCCTTGACCCGGCGGCTCACGTCCTCGTCGTCGCCGAGCTCGAGCTTGCTGAAGATCGCGTGGATGTGCTTCTCCACCGAGCGCTTGCTCACCACGAGGCCGGTCGCGATCGCGGCGTTGCCCTTGCCGGTGGCGATCTCGGCCAGGATCTGGCGCTCGCGGGGGCTCAGGTCGGCCAGCGGAGAGGCACCCGCGCCTGAGCGGGCGTTGACCAGCAGCTCGACGACCTTCGCGTCGATCACCGAGTCGCCGCGCGCGACCGCCTGCACTGCGTGCGTGATCTCCCCGCGGTCGTGGACGCGGTCCTTGAGCAGGTACGCGCGCGCGTCGGACCCGAGCTCGAGCAGGTCGAGCGCGTAGCGCGCATCGGCGTACTGGCTGAGCACCACCACGCCGGTCTCCGGGTTCGTCCGGCGCAGCTCCATCGCGACCTGGATGCCCTCGTCGCTCCAGTCGGGCGGCATCCGGACGTCCGTGACCACGACATCGGGCCGTTCGAGCGCGATGGCGCGCAGCAGGTCGTCGCGGTCCTCGCAGACGGCGACGACCTCGAGGCCGGGGGCGTCGTGCAGCATTGCGGCCATCGCCTCGCGGACGAGGCAGGAGTCGTCCGCGATGGCGACGCGCAGCGGCGCCGGGCTTGCCTCGCTCCCATGCGACGGCGGAAGCACCGTCCGACCCTCGCGGGGGCGGACCGCCTCGGCAATGAGGCGTCCCACCGTGCCGGGGGGAGGCGGGCACCACCGGGCGACCCGACGGCCCACCCGCGCTTCAGGCTGCGTCCGCGCGCCCGGCGTCGCCCGTGACGCTGATCACGAGCAGGTCCTGAGCGCTGCCATCCGCGGTCCGCGCCGCGCCGAGGACCACCGCGCCGCCGCCCGCCAGGCGGACGCGCGCCGAGCCGGCGGTGCCGGGCGCGGCCTGCGTCGCGCGCACCAGCTCCATCGCCTGTGCGCGGTCGTCGGGATGCACGAGCTCGGCGAGTTGGCGTGACACCGGCTCCGGCTCCGGGCGTCGCGTGAATTCGCGCAGCTTCGCGTTCGCGAAGGCGACGCGCAGATCCTCGTCGAGCACGGCGAGCCCGACCGGGGCCGCGTCGACGAGCGCCTGCAGATCGCGCAGCGTGTCCCCGGCGGCGCGCAGGTCGCTGTCCTCCACCTGCACGATCGCGATCAGCCGGCCCATCCGCGCGTCGTCGAACGCCACGGCGACGGCCGAGGTCCACAGCCGCGAGCCGTCCCGGCGCTGGTTCTCGAGCGCGCCGCTCCAGACCGCACCGGATGCGAGGACGCCGATCGTCCGCCCCGCCCCGTCGACGGGGTCCTCGTCCGACGGCGCGTTGATGACCGAGATGTGGCGTCCGGGCAGCTCGCCCGGCTGGTAGCCGAACATCCGCTCCCACTCCGGGTTGACGTACGTGAACACCCCGTCGGCGGCGCGGACGAGCGCCACGCCGGCGGCGAGGTTCTGCGCGGCGGCGGCCGGGGGCTGCAGCGCCGCCTCGGCGAGCGCGGCCTGGGTGAGATCGTGCATCGTCAGCACGGCACCCGACGGCTGCCCCTCCGCGTCCAGCAGCGGCTCGGCGGTGACGTCGAGCGTGCGCCACCGGCCCCGGTCGCAGCGGATCTCGAGCCGGACCGGGCCGGTCGCCCTGCCCTGCAGCGCCCCGGCAAGTGGGAGCTCGTCCGGGCGCAGCAGCGTGCTCTCGCCCGGGCGCCGGAACGCGCACCGGTCGCACCAGTGCGCCGGCCGCAGGGTGACCCTGCGCTCGTTGATGCGCAGCAACTCGCGCGCCCGCGCGTTCGCGAGCACAAGGCGCCCCTGGGTGTCGCAGGCCAGGGCTGCGCTGCCGAGCCGCTCGAACGCGGCGTCGGCGAATCCGGACACCGGGGCCGGGGCATAGGTGCGCATCGTGAACTGCAAGCTCATGCGACCTCCTGAGGGAGCGTGGGCTCGTCATCGATCGGAACCCTTCCGGACACCACGGTGCCGTTTCCTGGCCGCGATGTGATCCGTAGTTCGCCGCCGACGGCCGCCAACCGATCGCGCAGGTTGGAGAGTCCACTGCCGTCGACGAGCCGGCCGTCGAAGCCGGCGCCGTCATCGCGCACCTCGAAGTGCAGCTCGCCGTCGTCGTGCAGGGCGATCGTCACCTCCGTCGCGCCCGCGTGCTTGCTGGCGTTCTGCAGCGCCTCGACGCACGCGAAGTACACCGTGCTCTCGAGCTCGGACCGGTAGCGGCCGATGCCCTCGAGCTCGAGCCGCACCGGCAGCGCCGCCGTCCGGGCCGCCATCTCGAGCGCGTCGACGATCCCGCGCTCGCTCAGCACCGGCGGGTAGATGCCCTTGGCCAGCGCCCGGACCTGGTCGATCGCCTCCTCGACCTGGTGGCCGAGCTCGTCGACGGCGGCGGCCTCGGCCGGCGCGGCGACCTCCAGGCGCTCCTGCAGCATCGCCAGCCGGATGCGGAGGCTGACCAGCCCCTGCTGGGCGCCGTCGTGGAGGTCGCGTTCGATCCGCCGCCGCTCCCGGTCGGCGATCGTCACGACGCGCGAACGCGAGCGGGCGAGGTCGCGGACGGACGCGCGCAGCAGGCTGATGAGCCGCTTGTTCTCCAGCGCGACGAGCGCGTGGGCGGCGGCGGCGCGGACGATCGCGCGGTCTTCTGCCAGGACGGGGTCGTGCAGGATCGCGGCCACGGGCCGGCCCGCGGCCGTCACCTCGGTCACGGCCACGCCGGGCTCGGCCTGCGGTGCGCGCACCGGCCACCCGGTCTCGTCGACCCAGCCCCCGGGGTCGCCGGCGTTCCAGTAGACCAGGTGCAAGCCGGGGTCCTCCAGCGACCGTGCCATCGTGCGTCCGAGCTCGCCCGCGTCGACCCGGGCGCCGACGTCGACCGCAAGCCGCTCGAGCACCCGCGCCTCGTACACGCGGCGGGCGAAGAAGCCGCCGGCGAACCCGACCGCGAGCCCGGGCAGGCTGAGCAGGTAGATGATGCCGACCGCATCCGTCACGGCGGAGTGCGGCGCGTACGCCCGCAGGGGCAGGTAGATGGCATGGGCCACGACGAACGTGAGGGCCGCGGCGAGCGTCGGCGCGATCGTCCGGCGCAGCAGCGGCTTGGCGGCGCGGACTCGGCCGATCAGCACCAGCGCGAACGCCACGAGCAGCACGAACGTGAGCACCAGCCGTAGCGGGATGACCACGTCGCGGACCACCCCGGGGGCGGCGTCGACGAGCGACAGCGCGTTCGACGGGCAGCCGCCGTCGCAGCTCGACCACGGCGTCGGCTCCGGGAAGCGCGGGCTGAACGGCAGGGTCGGCAGGTAGAGGACGCCGACCAGCAGGGCGGAGGCGATCACCAGCCAGCGGTCGAGCTCGCCGGTCAGGCGGCCGCTCGGGAGCGCGAGCACGATGTAGACGACCCCGAGGTCGACCACCCACAGCGCGATCCGGCCGACCGTCATCACGCCGCTTGCGCCGGCGCCCGACAGCGACACCACCGCCAGCCCGAAGCCCGCGGCGACGAGGAGTCCGGCGAAGCGGTCGTCGCGGCGGTGGTGACGGATCCAGAGGCCGACCAGCAGCGGCAGCGCGACCACCGCCCCCTGCAAAACGGCGTTCTCGACGCGGTGGTCGCCGGTTCCGGTCAGCGTCACGGCGA
>JAXDHL010000163.1:0-13318 GCA_034664525.1 Solirubrobacteraceae bacterium | reverse complement strand
CGCCATCGAGCACGCGAGCGCTGCGGCAACGACGACGATGGCCGAGTCCGCCCCTGCTCGAGCCCGGCTGATCGGTTGAATAGCAACCACACCAGCCACGCGCCCCATGGTCTCAGACGTCAGCCTGCATACCAAGCCCGGTGCTGTCTTGTAGCGATTAACGGATCGCCGACCCAAGGGGGCCCGCACGCCGCGCCGGCTCGTGCCAGCCCCCGGGGGCTCACCGGTCCGCGCCCTTCCCGGACCCCCGCCGCCGTTGTCAGGGTCACTGCGAAGGTCGATGACCGAACTCGTAGACAGCCCGCCGACCGGCCAACCGCCGGCGGCCGCCCCCGCCTCCTCGCTCTCGCCGGCGCGCCGCTGGACCGTGCGCCTGTTCCTGGTGCTGGGGACGATCCTCGCCGTGGTCGCCATCTTCGCGGTGTGGGTGAACCGCCAGGTGCTGAACGCGGACAACTGGGCGAACACCAGCTCGCAGGTGCTCGCGAACGACGCGGTGCAGACGCAGCTCTCCACCTACCTGGTCGACCAGGTCTATGACAACGTCAACGTCGCCGCCGAGCTGGCCGCGGTGCTGCCGCCACGCTTCAAGCCGCTCGCCGGGCCCGCGGCCAACAGCCTCCGCAGTCCGGCCGAGTCGGCGACCAAGAAGCTGCTCGGGCGCCCGCGCGTCCAGGACGCGTGGCAGGTCGCCAACCGGCTCACCGCCCAGCAGCTGATCGCGATCGTCAATGACCAGTCGCGGTTCGTCAGCACGAACGGCAACGCCGTCATCCTGAATCTGCGGGCGGTCGTGCTCGACCTCGTCCAGCGCCTCGGCTTGCCCGGCGTCCTGATCGGGAAGGTGCCGGCGAGCGCGGGCAAGATCAAGGTGCTCGACGCCTCGGAGGTCTCCACCATCCGCAGCGGCGCGTCGGCGATCAAGGGCCTCTCGATCCTGCTACCGGCCCTCGCGCTGTCGCTGCTCGCGGGCGCCGTCGCCCTCTCGCGCGGGCGCCGCCGCGGCCTGCTGCTGTGGGTCGGGATCGACCTCATCTTCGCCGGTATCGCCGTGCTCGTTGCGCGCAACCTGCTCGGCACCAACATCGTGGGCTCGCTGGTGAGCACCGAGTCCGTCAAGCCGGCCGCGTCCGCGGTCTGGACGATCGCGACCGGCATTCTGGTCGACGTTGCGCAGGCGTGCATCGTGCTCGGCATCCCGGTCATCCTCGCGGCGCTCGTGGCCGGCCCGAACACGGTCGCGACGGCGATCCGCCGCACCCTCGCGCCGGCCTTCCGCGACCACGCGGGTCCGGTCTACGGCGTGGCCGCGGTGATCTCCGGACTGATCGTCCTCTGGGAGCCGATCCCGGCGACGCGCAAGCCCGTCCTGGTGCTGCTGATGCTCGTGCTGTTCGTCGTCGGCATCGAGGCCCTGCGCCGCCAGACCGCGCGCGAGTTCCCGGCCGCGAGCGCGGCGGCGCAGCGCGCGGCGCTCGTGGAGCGCGCCCGCCGCGCCGGGACAAGCGTGGCCGGCCGCGGGCGGTTCACGCGCCGCAACGGCGAGCCGGGCACCACCGCCTCCGCGGCGACAACCGATCCGCTCGACCGCCTCGACCGGATCGCGTCGCTGCACGACCGCGGCGTGCTCGACGACGCCGAGTACGAGGCGCAGAAGGCGGCCGTGCTCGCGAGCACGCGGTGACGAGCGTCGACCAGGCCCTGACCGAGCTTGCCGCCCGCCTCGACGAGGCGGCCCCGGAGCTGATCGACGCCGTGCTCGCCCGCCAGCGCGCGGAGGTCCCTGACGGCTCGAGCTCCACCGGCGCACCCGCGATGGCGGACGCGACCGGCCGGGCCGCCGCCGCGTCGCTGCTGACCGCCATCTGCTCGGGGCTGAGCAACGGCCGGCGCGCGCCCGCCCACCTGCCGCCGGGCGCCGTCGCCCAGGCCGCGGCGGCCGCCGCCTCCGGCGTCGCCTGGAGCACGGTCGCCCGCACCTACGGGGTCGCCCACGCGGTCGTGTGGGAGCAGCTGATCGCCGAGGTCGAGGCCTCGGAGCTCGACGCGGCCGGGCGCGCCGTCGTCCTGCAGGTGCTGTCGCGCTTCCTGTTCACGCTCGTCGACCACGTCACCGCGGAGCTCGGGGTGGTGCATGCGCGCGAGCTCGAGCGGCTCGTGCGCAGCGGCGCGCGCCGGCGGACCGCGATCGTGCGCGACCTGCTCGCCGGCGTCCCGGTCGCGGAGGAGCAGCTCGGCTACCACCTGCGCGCGGAGCACCTCGGCGTGATCGCCTGGGGTCCGGAGCGCGAGCGCGCCGTCGTCGCGCTCGCGCGCGGCGTGGGCCTGCGGCTGCTGTGGCTCGACGGTCCCGCCGACGTGCTGTGGGCGTGGATCGGCGGCGACCCCGGCATCGCGCCGGCGGCCCGGCGGGCGCTCGAGGCGGCGGTGCCGCCGGCCGGCACCCGCTTCGCCCTGGGCGGCGTCGCGGAAGGCGTCGCCGGGTTCCGGGCGACCCATCGCCAGGCGGCCGACGCGCAGCGCGTCGCTCTCCACGGCGGCGCAGCGGTCACCCGCTACGGCGATGTGGCGCTCGAGGCGCTGGTCCTGCAGGAGCCGGCCGTGGCGCTCGACTTCGCCCGCCGCGAACTCGGCGCGCTCGCCTCCGCCGACCGGCGCTCGGCCACACTCCGCCGGACGCTGCGCGCGTACTTCGCCGCCGGCCAGAACGCGGCCGCGGCCGGCGCCGCGCTCGGCGTGCACGAGCGCACGGTCGGCTACCGGCTCCAGTCGGCGGCCGACCGGATCGGGCGCCAAGTCGGCGCGCGGCCGGCGGAGCTCGTCGTCGCGCTGCGGATCCTGGCCGCGCTCGAGCCCGCGCCGCCGCCTGCCGTGGCGGCGGTCGCCGAGCCCGTGCGGGCCGTCTCCACAGCGGCGTGACGCTCAGTGGTGGAAGGCGGACGACTCCTCGCTGTGGCGGTCCGGGCGCAAGAGGCGGTCCACCACGATGTGGAGGTCGTCGACGAGCATCCGCGCCATGTCACGGCTGAAGCCGTTGCGCACGACCACCCGCAGCACGGCGACGTGCTCGAGGTCGGGCGGCATGCGATAGGCCGGGACCAGCCACCCCTTGCCGCGCAGCGCCTCCGACACGTCGAACACCGTGAAGGCGTCGAACCCGTCGTGGACGCGGAACGCGAACGCCGGGATGCCGCTGCCGTCGGAGAGCAGCTCGAACGGCTCGATCTCGGAGATCGCCGAGGACATCCAGCGTGCGGTGTCGCGGCACGTCTGCTGCACGCGGCGGTAGCCCTCCCAGCCGAGCCGCAGCAGGTTGTAGTACTGGGCGACCACCTGGGCGCCCGGCCGCGAGAAGTTGAGCGCGAACGTCGGCATGTCGCCGCCGAGGTAGCCGACGTGGAAGACCAGGTCTTCGGGCAGCGCCGCCGGGTCGCGCCAGAGCGCCCAGCCGACGCCGGGGAACACGAGCCCGTACTTGTGCCCGGACGCGTTGATCGACTTCACGCGCGGGATGCGGAAGTCCCATTCCAGCTCCGGGTCGATGAACGGCGCGATGAAGCCGCCGGACGCGCCGTCGACGTGGATCGGGACGTCCAGGCCGGTCGAGGCCTCGAGGGCGTCGAGCGCGCGCGCGATCTCCGCAATCGGCTCGTAGGCGCCGTCGAACGTCGAGCCGAGGACCGCCACGACGCCGATCGTGCGCTCGTCGCAGTGCTCGGCCGCCCGCTCCGCGCTCAGGTACGTCACGTCGGGCCCGACCGGCACCAGCCGCGCCTCGACGTCCCAGTAGCGGCAGAACTTCTCCCAGCACACCTGGACGTTGGCGCCCATGACCAGGTTCGGCCGGTCGGTCGCCTGGCCGGCCGCGCGGCGGCGGCTGCGCCAGTTGCGCTCCAGCGCGAGGCCGCCGAGCATCGCCGCCTCGCTGGACCCGGTCGTGGAGCAGCCCACCGGGTGCTCCACCGACGGAGCGTGCCACAGGCGCGCGAGCATCGCGACGCAGCGCATCTCGAGCTCGGCGGTCTGCGGGTACTCGTCCTTGTCGATCATGTTCTTGTCGAAGCACTCGGCCATCAGCCGCTCGGCCTCCGGATCCATCCAGGTGGTGACGAACGTGGCGAGGTTGAGGCGCGCGTTGCCGTCCAGCAGCAGCTCGTCGTGCACGACCTGGTAGGCCACCGAGGGCGGCATCCCGTTGTCGGGCATGCGCAACCGCGGGACGCTGTCGACCTCGCCGTCCTGACAGAACTGCGGGCGGATGTCGAGCTCTTCAGCAGGACTCTGGCTGGGCAGATCGTGTACGGCCACCGGGCACCTCCGTGCTCGTCCGGGACTGGGCCATCAAGTCTGCGCCTCCGCCGCCGCGCCGCCTCTACGTCATCCGCACAGCCCGGGCCCCGGGTTTGCCGGATTCGGTGAGGCGCGCGGGCGCCCGCCCGGCCACAGTGGGCCGCGATGGCCACCCAGGCCGCCACCGGACCGTGGTACCGCCGCCGGCGCTGGCCGGTGCTGCGGGTCGTCGTGGTGACGATCGTGACCGCCGCGGCGATCGCGCTCTCGGGCGCGATCTTCTCCGGCGTCGAGGTGCAGGACTTCGGCAGCGCGCTCGCCGCGGCGCTGCTGATCGGCATCGTCAACGCGCTGCTGTGGCCGCTGGCGATGCGGCTGCTGCTGCCGATCACCGTCCTCACGCTCGGGCTCGCGGCGCTGGTGCTCAACGGCGCCGTGGTGCTTGCCGTCGCGTCGCTCGACCGGGGCTTCGTCGTCGACTCGCTCGGCGACGGCATCCTGGTCGCCTTCGTGCTGACCGTCGTGAACACGATCACGACCTCGCTGCTGACGATCGACGACGACGAGCCGTACTACCGCAACGTCGTCCGGCGGCGCGCCCGCCGCAGCGAGGGCGCGGTGGAGTCCGACGTGCCGGGGCTGCTGTTCCTGGAGATCGACGGGCTCGCCCACGAGGTCGTGCGGCGCGCGATCCGCGACGGCAACGTGCCGACGCTCGCCGCCTGGCTGCACGACGGCACGCACCACCTCACGCGCTGGGAGACGGACTGGTCCTCGCAGACCGGCGCCTGCCAGGCCGGACTGCTGCACGGCGACAACGACGACATGCCGGCGTTCCGGTGGTGGGAGAAGGACCGCGACGCCCCGATGGTCACCAACAAGCCGCGCGACGCGATGGAGCTCGAGCGCCGCCACTCCGACGGCCACGGCCTGCTGTACGCCGACGGCGCGAGCCGGGCCAACATCCTCTCGGGCGACGCCCCGCACAGCCTGCTGACGATGAGCACGGTGCTCGACCGCGACCGGCCCGGGCGCGTCGGCCAGGACTACTTCGCGTACTTCGCCAGCCCCTACAACGTGATGCGCACGCTCGCGCTCGTCATCCGCGAGATCGCCGCCGAGCGCCGCAGCGCGGGCCAGCAGGTCCGCTTCGACGTGCGTCCCCGCATTCACCGGTCGTTCGTCTACTCCGTGATGCGGGCCTGGGCGACGGTGATCCAGCTCGACCTGCAGGTGCAGGCCGTGATCTCCGACATCTACGCCGGCCGGCCGGTCACCTACACGACGTTCCTCGCCTACGACGAGGTCGCCCACCACTCGGGGATAGAGCGCCCGGAGACGCTGATCACGCTGCGCCGCGTCGACCGCCAGATCCGGCGCATCGCGGCCGCGGTCGAGGGCGCCCCGCGGCCGTACCGGCTCGTCGTGCTCTCCGACCACGGGCAGTCGCAGGGCGAGACCTTCCTGGACCGCTACGGCGAGAGCCTCGAGAGCGTGGTGCGGGCCGCCACCGACAGCGACGAGGTCGCCGCCCCGGACGCCCATCCAGACGAGGCGCTCGGCTACCTCGGCGCGGGGCTGACCGAGGCGGCGGACACCACGTCCACGCGCGGCCGGGCGCTCCACGGCCTCACCCGAGGACGCACCGGCGACGACGGCGCCGTCGATCTCGGCCACCCGGACGGCGACCAGCCGGCCGGCGACGACCGCCCGCCCGAGATCGTCGTCATGGCCTCCGGCTGCCTGGGGCTCGTCTCCTTCCCCCGCGAGCCCGGCCGCATGACGCTCGAGCGCTTCGAGGCGTGCCACCCGCGGCTGCTGCCCGCGCTGCGCCGCCACCCCGGCGTCGGGTTCGTGCTGGTGCGCTCGGAGGCGCACGGGGCGCTCGCGATCGGCCCGGACGGGACCAACCACCTCGACGAGGGCTGGGTCGACGGCGAGGACCCGCTCGCGGCCTTCGGACCGCACGCGGCCGAGAAGGTGCGCCGGACCGACGGCTTCCCGCACTGCCCCGACATCGTCGTCAACAGCACCTACTGGGCCGAGGGCGACGAGGTCGCCGCCTTCGAGGAGCTCGTCGGCTCGCACGGCGGCATGGGCGGGCCGCAGTCCTACCCGTTCGTGCTGCACCCGGTCGAGCTCGAGATGCCCGCCGAGGAGCTGCTCGGCGCCGAGGCGGTGCACCGCGTGTTCCGGCGCTGGCTGGCGGCGCTCGGCCAGGACGCCTACGCCGAGCCGGTCCACGCGCCGCCGGTCTGAGCCCGGGCCGCTGAGTGGTCCAGGCCGTACCGCGCACGGGTGCTCGCACCCTCGCCGCCGGGGGCGGCCGCACATAGCGTCGAACCACCATCGTTCGACGAGGAAGGAGACCGCATGGCGGTCGTAACACCAGAGGCCCATGACCAGCTCAGGGGGCTCTCCACCGGAGACCTCGACCTGCTCGAGAGCGCCGCCGGCCTGCGCGAGGCGCAGCTGGAGAACACCGGTCTCGACGCGCGCACGTTCGCGCTCGCGAAGATCGCCGCGCTGATCGCACTCGACGCCCCGCCGGCCTCGTACGCGTGGCAGGTCGCCAACGCGCTCGCCGACGGCGCGACGCCGGACGACCTCGTCGGCGTACTGCGCGCCGTCGCCCCGCAGGTCGGTGGCCCGCGGGTCGTCGCCGCCGCGCCCGAGATCATGCTCGCGCTGGGGCTCAGCGTGGGCGACGACGCGGCATGACGGGGCGACCATGAGCCCCCTGATGCGCAGGCGACCCCTGCTGCGCGCCGCCGCCGTCGGCGGCGGTGCCTACTACGCCGGCAAGCGCCGGGCACAGAGCCAGGAGCGCGAGGCCGAGCAGGACGAGCGGATCGGCGGCCTCGAGGACGAGTCGTACGCCCAGCCGGCGGCGGCCGCGCCCGCCCCGGCCGCCACCGGGCTGGCCCCCAACGCGATCGACCAGCTCAAGCAGCTCGGCGAGCTGCACGAGCAGGGCGTGCTGACGGACGCAGAGTTCGAGCAGCAGAAGGCGCGCGTGCTCGCCTGACGCCCGCGGGCGGGCGGCGCCGTTGGCGCCGTCCGCCTTGCAGCGACGTGTCAGGCCGGCGGAAACGCCGGTGCCGGTGCGGGCGCCTCGAACGCCGCGGCGACGTCATGGCCGATCGCCATCGCGACCCGCGGCGCCGCCTCGACGATCCGGGCCTCGCCGAGCACGGGGGCGATCGCAACCAGCACGGCGACGACGTCCTCGCGGCTGACCCCGGTCGCAGCGGCCCGCCGGACCGCCCAGCCGCAGGTCGCGGCGGAGGCGCCGGAGGCGATCAGCGCGGCGAGGCATACCAGCGCCTGGCGCCGCTCGTCGAGCAGCTCGGCGGCGGTCACCTCGGGCGGGCCTTCCGCGTCCTGGTCGGGTCCCCCGCCGGAGGCGAGGCGCTGCAGCACGCCGAGCGCGTGCGTCCGAGCGCCGGCCGCGTCGCGCGCGGCCGGCGGGGCGGGACGACGGTCAGGCTGCCACGGGCGAGCCATGCAGCGCGTCCTGGAGCTCCTGCTCGGTCTCCTTGGACAGCGACGACTTCAGCACCGTGCCGCCGAACTGGCTCATGGCCTCGACGGCCTTGTCGGGCGTGACCTTCTCGATCACGACGAACAGCGCCGAGGTCCCCGGCTTGAGCATCTCGCGTACCTGGCGGATGAACTCCTTGTCGATCCCGGACTTCTCGAGCTTGCCGAACATCGCGCCGAGTCCGGCGCCGACGGCCATGCCCAGGACGGGCACGAAGAAGAGGATCCCGAAGAAGAATCCCCAGAACATGCCCCACGAGGTGCCCCCGGCCACGGAGTGATGATTCGTCGTCACGTGGTACTTGCCGTCCTTGTCGCAGACGATCGACGCGACCGCGTCGGGCTGGATGATGAGATCCTGCGCGAGACGGTCCACCTCAGCGGCTGCCGCGGCGGCCGTCGTCTCGTCGGGATAGCCAATGGCGAGCAGGTCGGCCATGCGTTCCTCCTTCGTCGGTGTTCGATGGGCCGACCGTATGAGCGGATGCCGGGTGGGGCATCACCCCAACCGGGTGATCGCCGCGCACGCCACGGCCCCGGTGTGCTGGACCACGGAGCCGGTGGTGCGCGCAGGGGCCTGTGTGACGGGTGCGCTTCCTTGTCCGGCGGGCGCGCCGGCGGGGATGCTCGTCCTGCGGCCCGACGCCGCGACCCAGGCGATGCGCTCCTCCTCACCCGTCACCACCGGCCAGCGGCCACGGCCCTCGGTCCGTCGCGTACGGACCCCGCCGTCGTCGGCCGGGGCTCGCGCGGGCCGCATCCCGGCCTTCCACCGGGGGCTCGTCCCCCGGCCGCGCCTCGTCCGCCGGCTCGCCGGCGACCCGGCGGTGCGGCTCGTCCTGCTCGTCGCCCCGGCGGGCTACGGCAAGACCACCCTGCTCAGCGAATGGGTCCGCCGGGAGGCGCGGACCGTCGCGTGGCTGACGCTCGGGCCCGAGGACGGCGCGCACCCCGGCCGGCTTGCGGCGAAGGCCGCACGCGCGCTCGACGCCTGCGGCGGCGGCGCAGAGCCCTCCGTCCTCGTGCTCGACGACGCGCACGTCATGCACACACCGGCGGCGACGGCCGTCGTCGAGGCGCTGCTCGACGGGCTCGGCGAGGGCTCGGTGCTCGCGATCGCATCCCGGCGCGAGCCCGCGCTGCGGCTGTCGCGCCTGCGAGCCGAGCGCGCGGTCGCCGAGCTCGGCGCCTCCGACCTCGCGATGTCGCCCGTCGAGGCCGCCATGCTGCTCGAGCGCGCCGGCGTGCCCGCGCACGGCGACGAGCTGCGCCGGCTGACCGACGAGACCGAGGGCTGGCCGGTCGGCCTCTACCTGGCCGCCGTGTCACTGCACCGCCAGACTCAGGCCGGCGACCGGACCGAGCCGTTCACCGGCGAGGACCGCCTGATGTCCGACTACGTCCGCGACGAGGTGCTCGCCGACCTCCCGGACGCCCAGGTCACGTTCCTGCGCCGCACGTCGGTGCTCGACCGCCTCTCGGGCCCGCTCTGCGACGCGGTCCTGGAGGGACACGAGTCGGGCGCGCTGCTGCACGACCTGGCCCGCGGCAACGCGCTGATCACCCCGCTCGGGCCGTCGGACCGCGAGTACCGCTGCCACCCGCTGCTGGCCGGCATGCTGCGCGGTGAGCTGCAGTGGCGCGAACCGCAGTGCGCGGCCACGATGCACCGCCGTGCCAGCGCCTGGCACGAACGCCACGACGACCACGAGCGCGCCATCGGGCACGCGCTCGAGGCCGGCGACCTCGACCGTGCGGCTGTGCTCCTGTGGGACGTCGTCGCCAAGCTGGCCTTCGGCGGCGGCCAGGCGGCGCTCGGCGGCTGGCTCGAGGCGTTCGGCGAGACGGAGATTGCGGCCCGGCCCGTCCTGGCGGTCGCCGCGGCGGCTCACGGCCTCGCGACCGGCGAGCGCGACCGGATGGAGCACTGGGCGGCGCTGGCGGCCCGCGGCATCGCCGCCGGCGCGCCGGCCGACGCCGACGCCCAGGCCGCCGCCGCGCTCCTCGGGGGAGGCCGGCTGCCGACCCCCGCGACGGCCCCCGGGGCGGCATGGCGCTGCTTGCGGCTGCTGCTCGACGGCGCCGCACGGCACCTCGCCGGCGACCGCGAGACCGCCCGCCGGCTCTTGGAGGGCGGCGTGCGCGCCGGCGCCATGTGCGCGCCGCTGCTGCAGGCGCTGTGCCTGGCGCAGCTCACGTTCCTGGCCGCTGAGCGCGACGACTGGGACGAGGCGGCGCTGCAGGCCGCGCGCGCCCGCCAGCTGCTCGACCACCCGGGTGTCGGCGCGGCCCCGGCCGCCGCGCTCGCGTTCGCAGCGAGCGCCGCCGTCCACGCCCACCGCGGCTCGCCGGAGCGCGCGCGCGAGGCGATGAACGCCGCGCTCGCCCTGCAGGACGACCGGGCCGCCTTCGCCCCCTGGGCCTGCGCGGAGACCTGCATCTGGCTCGCCCGCGCGGAGGTCCGCCTGAGCGACGTGGCCGGAGCCCGTACGCTCCTTGCCCGCGCGTCGCGCTCGCGCCGCGAGGCGCCGGAGGCCGTCGTGCTCGCCGACTGGATCGACGACGTCTGGGACCGCGCGGACGCGTTCGCAGCGGGCGGACCCGGCGCCATCACGACGCTGACGATCGCCGAGCTGCGCGTGCTGCGCTTCCTGCCCAGCCACCTGTCGTTCCGCGAGATCGGCGCCCGGCTGCACGTCTCGGCCAACACGGTCAAGACGCAGGCACTCGCGGTCTACCGCAAGCTCGACGTGTCCTCGCGCTCCGAAGCGGTCGCCCGCGCGAACGCGGTCGGCCTGCTGGACCGCTGACTCCTAGGAGGCGAGCAGCGGCAGCTGCACGCCGTCACGGCGGTCGCGCGCCACGACGACGTGCTGGCGCGCCCAGCCGTACGGGGGCGCGCCCGGCACCCGGCGGCTGCGCAGATGGTCGTCGAGGTCGGCGACCCGGACGGTCCGTGCGAGGAGACCGGCGAGGCCGGGTCCGTGGGCGACCCGCAGCGCGTGCAGCTCGAAGGACTCGCCCGGCTGCACCGTGAGCAGCTCGAGCGCCTCGAGTTCGAGCTCCGACAGTCCACCTGCGACCAGCTCGTTCAGGCCGACGCCGGTGTGCTCGAGGACGTCGTGCAGGTAGGCGATCGCTCGCGCCTCGGGCGGCACCGCCGCCGCCACCCGCTCGACGTGCTCGGTGAACGCGTCCCCGTGACGGGTCGTCTGGCAGTGGTGCGCCCGGTAGGCGATGCTGCGGGCTTCGGCGATCTCCATCACGGGCTCCTCGGGACGGTTATGTGAGCGCGGACACCTGCGGCCTGGTCCACTCGGACGGGAAGCCCTCGACCGCACCCCAGCCCGGCTCGGGCGGGATGATGGTCACCGGCAGGCCGAGCTGCTCGAGCCGGTGCGGCAGGTCGTGGTGGTGCCAGCGCGCGTGATGCGGCGTCTGGGTGGACAGGATCAGGGCGTCGAAGTTGCCGGACTCCACGACGCGGCCGATCGTCGCCGCGGCGTCGTCGCCGCAGCCGAGCGTCGCGACCGGCCGGCCGGCGGCACGCTCGCAGAGCGCGACGGCCTCGGCCTGCGTCCAGTCCGTGTGCTCCGGGTGGACCTCCGGCGGGATGATCAGCGTGAAGGCGGCGCCGGATGGCGCAAGCTGCTCGAGCTGGTGGAGCAGCGCGGGCGTCGAGGCGGTGCGGTTGGCCACGACGAGGACCCTCTTGGGCTGGGCGGCGGGCATGCCCGCATGCAATCCCACGCGCGCGCCGGATGCATCATCCGGTTGGCATGACGCGCACACTGCGGCGACGGCCTCACCCCTTCCGGGCGATGCGCCGCGGCGCCGGCGATGCGAACGTGCGTGCTTCCCCCCGACCCCGAGGAAGGCGTCCGTGGCGCAGGCCGTCGAAGAGCTGCTGCGCCGTCTGGCTCTCAACGACGAGGAGACCGTTCGCACCGTGCTGACGCCTCCCGGACCGACGGACCAGCCGGTGCCCCCCAGGCTGGATCCCGGCACCGAAGCGCTGGTGCGGCTCGGCGCGCTGCTGGCCGTCGGCGGCACGACGGCTTCCTGCCGCCTGAGCGTGGAGCAAGCACGCGCGGGCGGCGCCTCGGATCCTGAGATCGTCGGCGTCCTCGTCGCGGTCGCGCCCGCGATCGGACTCGCCCGGGTGGTCGCCGCCGCTCCGCGGCTCGCACTTGCGCTCGACGCCGAGCTCGACGACGTGCCAGAGCTCTAACCCTGGCTAACCGGGAAGGCGGACGACGAGCACCGGGCGGTGCGTGCCCTGCATCAGCTTGCGCGTGGTCGACCCGTGCATCCGGGCCTTGAAGCCGCCGAGCCCGCGCGAGCCGACGACGATCGCCGCGGCGTCGCGCTCGTCGGCGAGCGCGATCAGGGTCGCGGCCGGATCGGCCTCGTCCACCAGCGGGACCGCCTCGGCCACCGCGCCGAGCTCGCGCGCGATCTGCGCGCCGTCCTCGGCGATCGCGCTCGCGTGGTCGGCCTGGGCGCGGTCGAGCGCGACGACGGCGGCCGGGTCCGCCGGCATCGACGTCATCCCCATGCCGTCCGCGCCCGGCGGTGACAGCACGAGCGCGGCCATGCCGGCCTCCCACACCGTGGCGATCAGCAGCGGGCGCCGCGGGGCGAGCAGCCGTGCCGCCGTCTGGACGGCGGCACGGGCCTCCTCGGACCCGTCGTAGGCGACGACCGCCGGCGCGCCGTCGTCAGACACCGTGCTCCACTCGGATCGTGCCTGCCTGCGCCGCCTGCTGCAACGCCTCGTAGTCGCGCTCGCTCTGGTCCGCGTAGGCCTCGGCGAAGTCCTCCATCGCGCGGTCGAACGAACGGCCGTTCCCGAGGTAGGCCGCGAGCGCGATCCGGTCGCCGGTGCGGGCGTGCGCGCGCGCGAGCGTCCAGCCGCACATCTCGGCGTAGCCCTCGAAGCGCGCCCGGGTCATCGCCTCCACCTCCACCGAGCCCTTCTGGTCCCACAGCTGGCGGACGTAGAAGGCGCGGCGCACCCCGTCGATCCCGGTGGCCGAGAACCAGCCGAGGAAGCTGTCGCTGGCAGCCTGCATCAGTCGCTGGCCCTCGACGACGCGGCGCCCGGGCGCCGCGAACCGGCTGCGACCGAGGTGCTCCTCGAGTACCGACGACTCCGCCTCCTTCATCTGCAGGAACAGCGGATCGCCGTCGTCACGCCCGAGCAGCAGCATGATCCAGGCGCGCGTCCCCACGCTGCCGACCCCGACCACCTTGCGCGCGATGTCCGCCACGCGGAAACCCTCGACGAGGTGGCGGATGGAGCCCTCGAGCGTCGACCGGTACTCGCGGTAGTGGCCGCGCAGCGCCGTCTCCAGGGCCTCACTGTCCTGGTCGGCGAACAGCTCCCGGATCGGCACGATCAGCGGCGGCACGCTCGTGATGCGCACCTCCCCGTCCTTGATGTGCGTCAGCTTCGACAGCGCCCGGACGCTGTCCTTGCCAC
>JAXDHL010000162.1:0-8173 GCA_034664525.1 Solirubrobacteraceae bacterium | reverse complement strand
GAGCAGGCGCTCGAAGTGCGTGCCGTCGCGCTCCATCCACCAGCGGGCGGTGTCGAGGCCCTGCAGCTCGTGCGTCGCGATGTCGAGCGCGAGCACCTGCAGGCCGTCGCGGGCGAACGCCGCGCTGGCCCAGCAGGTGTTTGCGCCGACGTCGAGCAGCCGTTGCCCGGGCCGGAAGGCGACGGTCCGCGCGAGCTGGGCGAGGCTCGCGCGCTGGCCGTGCCAGTAGGGGCTCGGCTCGTCGGGTAGCCGCAGCACGCGCTCGCGGTCCCAGCCGTCGGCGCGCATCCGCTCCGCGAAGCGCCGCAGGCCGGCCGCCTCGGCGGTCACGAACGGCGGCGGATCGTGCAGGAGGTCGGCGACGCCGCCGGTCACGGCGCCGGTGCGGCCGCAACGTGAGCAGGTCAGCGCACCGGACGTGACCTCGCGAACGTCACGCGCCTCGGCGGTGAGCCGCAGCGCGCCGTCGGCGTGGCAGCGCGGGCAGCGCAGCAGCGGGGTGCTCGTCCCCCGCACGGGTCACTCGATGCCGGTGCTGGCGACGGCCCAGTGACCGCCGAGTGAGTGCATCAGCACGATGTCGTGCTGGAACGGCGCCTGCTTCGGAAAGACGCCGATGTACCCCTTGCGGACGGTGCCGCTGGCCTCCAGGCCGCCGTCGAGGACCCGCTTGAGCGTGTCGGTGCCGACGCCGTCGCGATAGCCGGCGACGATCTCCCCGCACGACGCCTGCTCGCGGTCGCGCACGTACTTGCTGGCGATGACCTCCGCCGCCTTGGCGTCCATGAGCTTGCAGGCGGCCGTGTCGTCACCCTGCTGCACCGCCTTCAGCCAGGTCGTGGCGACGTTCACCGCGTCGCTGCGGGAGGCGCCGCCGCAAGCGCCGAGCGCCAGGCCGGTCACGGCGAGCACCGCAGCGGCGGGGATGGTGGCGGGGCGGGGCACGGCGGCGAAGGCTAGTGGTGGCCCGCTCGCCGCCGGCCGAGGCTGCTAGGCCGTCTCGGGTTGTCCCGGGTCGGGGGTCGGCTCGGCGGGGTCGATCGGCTCGGTCGGCGTGGGCGCGATCTCCGGCGCCGGCGTCTCCGGGCTCGGCGTCGGATCGGCCGGGACCGTCGGCGTCTCGGGCACGACGTTGGGCTGCTGGGGCTCGACCGGGGTCGAGGGGACTTCGAGCGTGACTGCCATGGCGAAGGGGTGTCCGGGGCCGCGGACGGGCAAACTCCCCGGCCCATGCCGCGCTCCCAGCGTCTCGAGGTCGACGTCGACGGCCACCGCCTGTCCCTGTCCAACCTGGACAAGGTGCTCTATCCCGCGGTCGGGTTCACCAAGGGACAGGTGATCGACTACTACACGCGGATCGCGCCGGCCGTGCTGCCGCACCTGCGCGACCGGCCGCTGACGCTCAAGCGCTACCCGAACGGGGTCGAGGGCTCGTTCTTTTATGAGAAGAACGCGCCGTCGCACCGGCCGGCCTGGGTGCGGGCCGAGCGGGTCCGGATGCGTGCGACGAAGGCGATCGACTTCGTGGTCTGCGACGACCTGCCGACCCTGGTCTGGCTGGCCAACCTCGCCGACCTCGAGCTGCACCCGTCGCTGGCGACGGTGGGCGACGTCACCGCGCCGACGATCCTGGCGTTCGACCTCGACCCGGGGGAGGGAACCACGATCGTCGAGTGCGCCGAGGTGGCCGTCCGGCTGCGGCTGGCGATGGACCAGCTCGGCCTGCAGTGCTTCCCGAAGACGTCCGGCTCGAAGGGGATGCAGGTCTACGTGCCGCTCAACACCGGTGGGGTCACCTACGACGTCACCAAGCCGTTCGCCCGCGCGATCGCCCAGGTGCTCGAGCGCGCCGAGCCGGACCTCGTCGTCTCCGACATGGCCAAGCAGCGCCGCCGCGGCAAGGTCTTCGTCGACTGGTCCCAGAACGACGAGCACAAGACGACGGTCGGCGTCTACTCGCTGCGCGCCCGCGAGCATCCGACGGTCTCCACGCCGCTGGACTGGTCGGAGGTCGAGGCCGTGCTCGAGTCCCGCGACCCGCGCGACCTCGTGTTCACCTCAAACGACGTGCTCGCGCGCGTGGCCGAGCACGGCGACCGCTTCGCGCCGGTCGCCACGCTGCAGCAGCAACTGCCGTCGCTGGCCTAAGGGCGCGGGGGAGCGCGATGGGAAGCAGGGGCACCTCATGCCGTTGGTGCCCTCCAGTGCCTACCAACGGCATGAGGTGGCGGAGGGCGCGCCGCGTCAGCGGCTGATCTCGGCGAACGTGACCGGGACGCCGAAGCGCCCCTCGGCGTCGCGGAGGCCGTCGTCCTCGCGGTAGTCGCGGTCGCCCTCCGGGTGGGTGAAGACGACGATCCGGTCGGCCGGGAAGGTCGCGAGCGCGTCCTGGATGGCGACGGCGGGCTCGGACTCGCCGGTGTCGGCGACGGCGTCCACGCCCTCCTCCTCGAGCGCCTCGGCGGTGTCGTCGGCCGCGGCCTGGGCGGACGAGATGGCGTCGTCGGCGTCCGACATCCAGAACCGCAGCGGCGAGGAGTTGACCGCCGGCGTGACGACGAGGACCTCGGCGTCGGTGGCGTCGTCGCCGGCGGCGGTGCGCAGGGCGCCGGCATCGATGGGCTCCGGCGTGAGGACGAGCAGCTTCATGGCACGCGAACTACCCGGCCCACCTCCGTGGGAACCGCCGCGGCGGACGCCGCCAGCTCGTCGTAGGTGACGCTGCGGCAGCGCTCGGCGGCGCGCCGGATCGTCTTCTCGAGCGCTCGCGTTCGGCCCGGGTTGTCGTCGAAGTCGTCCGGGTGGACGTCGATGCGGATCGCGCCACCGGCGCGGATGGAGCCCGCCCGGATCGCGCCCGCGGCGGTCCACCAGTCGAACGTGCGCGACAGCTCGCGCCAGGCGCCGGCCAGGTTGAGCAGCGACGGGGCGCGGTAGCCGCGCGGCTCGAGCCCGGCGAGCGCCAGCAGCCGCCGGCCCGCCCGGACGTGCTCGACCGACTCCCGCGGGTTGGTGGGGCCGCGGTCCCGGCCGCCGACGAAGCCCTGCTGGGCGATCGCGTCGCCGGATCGCCGCCGTTCGCGCAGCCATTCGGTCATCGCGGGCGAGCGCTGGAAGAACGGATGGTGGTCGGCGGCCGGGATGATGCACAGCGTCACCCGCTCCACGCCGAGGTCGGTGAGCCACTCGCGGATCAGCGAGCAGTGCTCGAACGTGGCGGGCTCGATGTCGTGCAGCGCGACCGCGAGCCGTGGCTCATGCGACACGGCGGACCTCCTCGTGCTTCGTGGTGACGGCGGCCCAGCCGGCGGCCAGCCGTGCCATGGACGCTTCCCAGGTGCGTCCGCGGACGGCGGCGAGGCCGCCCCGCGCCAGCCGGGTGCGCACCGCGCGCGAGCCGGCCAGGTGCACGAGCGCGTCCGCGATCGCGGACGCCTCGGCCGGGCACAGGACGCCGGAGCGCCCGTCCTCGACGAGTTCCATCGGGCCGCCCGCCGCGACGGCGACGACCGGCAGCCCCGAGGCCTGCGCCTCGAGCACGACCTGGCCGAACGTGTCGGTCTGCGAGCAGAAGCAGAACACGTCCGCCTCCGCGTAGGCGCGGGCGAGGTCCGCCCCCTCGAGCCAGCCGAGCGCGGTCACGCCGTCGCCCAGCCGGCGCTCCAGCACGCCGCGCTCCGGCCCGTCGCCGGCCAGCACGAGCCGGATCCGCGGATCGCGCAGCCGCGCCAGCTCGATCGCCTCGGCGAGCAGGTCGGTCCCCTTCTCGCGCGCCAGGCGGCCCGCGTAGAGGACGTCGATCCGGTCCGGGTGCGACGTCGTCTCGCCGGGCGCGAAGCGCCCCGTGTCGACGCCGCGGTCCCAGCGCCCGATCCGCGCCGGCTCGACCCCGAGCCCGGCCAGCGCCGCGTCGGCGGCGGCCGAGGGCGAGAGGACCCGGTCGCAGGCGCCGTAGAAGCGGCCCAGCAGGGCGCGCATCGCCATCGCGGCGCCCGGCTCGCCCGTGCGGACGCTCGCGTAGGCGGCCAGCTCGGTGTGGTAGCTGCCGGCCAGCGGCAGGCTCATCACCCTGGCCAGCAGGGCGGCGGCGATCCCGGCCGGGCCCGGGGCGCAGACGTGCACGAGGTCGTAGCGCCCGAGCGCGAGCGCGTCGACCACCGCGGGCAGCGACGGCACGCCGACCGCAAGGCCGCCGAGGTCGAGCTCGGTCACCGCTCCCAGCCGGCGGTCGCAGCCGGGGTCGGTGCCGACGACCTCGACCTCGAAGCCGGGCACGCCGAGCTCGCGCACGCGCTCGACCGTGCGCGTGACGCCGTGGACGCCGCCGATGCCGTCGGCCACGAGCGCGACCCGCAGCGGCTCGCCGGGCTCGCGCGGGTGCAGCCGGGCGGTCTCGCGGGCCAGGAACGCGGCCGCCGGGGCGTACGGGATCGCGGGCACGCAGGCCTCGAAGAGCTCGAGCGCGCGCGCCGGCTCGGCCGTCACCTGCTCGACGGCGCGCCGCAGCCGCCGCTCGTGGACGCGGCGGGCGCGGCGCTCGAGGTCCGAGTGCGAGAACCCGTCGGCCTGCAGCTGCTCGAGGACGTCGCCCTCGAGGTCGAGCGCCGTGCGCCAGGCGGCGAGCAGGGCGGCCGCGTCGGCGGGCGTGAGGTCGGCACCGATCGCGCCGGCGCGCGCGTCGCCGTCGCGCAGCAGCCGCTCGGCCATCCGCCAGACCGCCGCCGGGTCGGGCGCCACGGCGCCGGCGCCACGCTCGCCCAGCACGCGCACCGCGATCGCCATCGCCGCGTGGGCCCACTTGGCGGCCGAGCCCTGCTTGCCGCCGGCCTCCGCGCGGCCGGCGCGGATCGAGGCGAGGAAGGCGCGCCAGTCGTCCGCCCGCGGCGTCGCCGTCCAGGTGCGCCCGATGTCGACGCCGGCATGGTCGTCGGAGCCGCCGGTGCCGGTCGCGCCGTGCGTGTCGACGTAGACGGCGGCGGGGGCGTTGAGCTCCGGCGCGCGCGACCCGTTGCGCGTCTCCCACACTCCGAACAGCTGGGCGAGCCGGCGCCGGTGGTGGCCCTGCAGCGGCGCGCCGACCGCGAAGAACGGGTGCGCGAGCGCGGAGGCGATCTCCTGCTCGTCCAGATAGGCGGCCACCGCCTCGACGTCGCCGGACGCCGCCCGCAGGTCCTCGAACTGGGCCGGGCTGATCCCCCAGCACAGGACGTGCACCGCCTGGAGGGTCTCGCTGCGCTCGCCACCGGCTCCGCCTCCGCCGGGAAACGCCGCGGTCAGCTCGACGGAGATGAAGGCGTCGTCGTATCGCGCTGCCAGCTCGGCCGCGCCGTCGATGACGTCGTGGTCGGTCAGCGTCACGAAGTCCATCCCGCGACGCTTGGCGAGCTCGTAGGCCTCTTCGGGAGGCGTGGCGCACTCAGGCAGGCCGAGCGCGCGCTGTACGCCGAGCTTGGAGACCTGCGACGCCGTCGAGTGGCAATGCAGGTCGGCCCGGCTGAGGGGTGTCCCATGTGTCATGTCACATGGAGATTCCCCTGCATCCGGGCCCCTTCAGGTGAACTCTCGGTGAACTACGCGTCGATCGCCAGGATGCGGAAGGTGGCGCCGGTGATGGTGACGGTCGGCCCGGCGTCGATCTTGCAGACCATCAGCGAGATCTGGGTCCCGGCCGGCTTGGCGGTCACCGTCAGTCCCTCGTTCCAGGTGGACGGCGGCGTGACGAGCAGCACGTCGTTGTCGACCGTCCCACCCGCGCGCAGGTTCGGCGCGGGGACCGTCTGCGTCTGGCAGGCACCCGCCGCAAGCGGCGGGAAGGTCGCCGACACCGTGCCCGACGCATCGGCGAGGTCCGCGGCGGTCAGCGAGCCGTCAGCGATCTGAGCGCCGGTCACGGCGTTCGCGGCCAGCTTGCTCGTCGTGATCGCCCCGTCGGCGAGCTTGTCGGTCGTCACCGCGCCGTTGGCCAGCTCGGAGGTCCCGACCGCGGACGCGGCGATCTCGCTCTTGCGCACGGAGCCCGACGCGAGCTTGCTGGCCGTGACCGCCGAGTCGGCCAGGTCCGCGTTGCCGACCTGCTTGTCGATGATGTTCGCGCTGCCGACGCTGTTGGGCGCCATGGCCGCCGCGGTCACCGACCCGGGCGTCAGCTGCGCCGCCCCGACCGATCCCTGGAGCAACTGGGCGGCCCCGACGGAGCGTGCCGGGGTGCGCTGCAGCGAGCGCCGTGCGGCCGCCGAGAGGTCGCGCACCGCCAGGGTGCGGTCCTTGACCTGCTTGGACGTGATCGTGTTGGGCTTGATGGTCGAGCCGTTGATCAGCCGGGCCGCCTCTGCGGGCCCGCCGACGGCGACGAACAGGGCGAGCGAGGCGATGACGGTGGCCGGAGAGGGCCGGCGCACGGGCGGGACGCTGAGCTTCATGACCGCCACAACACACGACCGGCCGAGTCCATGCGCCGCGCCGGGGGCGGCGGGACCGCGCTCCGCGAGCCGGGCGCGCTGGATCAGCCTGTCCGGTTGGTACGATTCTGAGCCCTCGCCGCGCGCCCATCCGCCGTCCAGGGCCACGCACATGACCGATCGTAAGCGCCCCAACCAGAGGGTCGGCCTGTACGACCCGGCCTATGAGCACGACGCTTGTGGCGTCGCGTTCATCGCCCGGCTCGACGGGGGACCGACGCACGAGACCGTGACCCGGTCGATCGTCGCGCTGGAAAACCTCGAGCATCGCGGGGCCGAGGGCGCCGACCCCAACACGGGCGACGGCGCCGGGATCCTCCTGCAGGTCCCTGACGAGTTCTTCCGCGGCCTCGCCGGCGACAGCCTGCCGCCCGCCGGCGCCTACGGCGTCGGCGTCCTCTTCCTCCCGCAGGACGAGGCGCGCCGCACCGAGCTCGAGGCGCTGCTCACGAAGACGATCGAGGCCGAGGGCCAGCGCGTCGTCCTGTGGCGCGACGTCCCCACCGACAAGGACTGGTGCGGGATCACGGCCTTCTACCACCGGCCGTACGTCAAGCAGGTGGTGATCGCGGCGTCCGGCGAGCTGGCCGCCGACCAGGACGCGTTCGAGCGCAAGCTCTACGTGATCCGCAAGGTGGCCGAGATCGCCGCCGGGCCCGACCTCGTGGTCCCGTCGATGTCGTCGCGGACGATCGTCTACAAGGGGATGCTGACCCCGATGCAGCTGCGGGGCTACTACCCCGACCTGCAGGACCCGCGCGTGAAGTCGGCGATGGCGCTGGTCCACTCGCGCTTCTCGACGAACACCTTCCCGTCCTGGGAGCTGGCGCACCCCTACCGCCTGATCGCCCACAACGGCGAGATCAACACGCTGCGCGGCAACGTCAACTGGATGCGCGCCCGCGAGCGCCAGCTCGCCTCCGAGCTGTTCGGCGACGACCTCCGGAAGTGCCTCCCGATCGTGCGCCCGGGCGGCAGCGACAGCGCGACGCTCGACAACGTGCTCGAGCTGCTGGTGCTGGCGGGCCGCAGCCTCCCGCACGCGATGATGATGCTGATCCCGGAGGCGTTCGAGGGCCGGGACGACATGCCGGAGCACCTGAAGGCCTTCTACGCCTTCCACTCCTGCTTCATGGAGCCGTGGGACGGTCCGGCCGCGGTCGCGTTCACCGACGGCCGCGTGATCGGCGCGACGCTGGACCGCAACGGCCTGCGCCCCGGCCGCTGGATGGAGACCAAGGACGGCTGGGTCATCGTCGGCTCCGAGGCCGGGATGCTCGCCGAGCCGGAGGCCAACGTCGCCCGCAAGGGCCGCCTCGCCCCCGGCAAGCTGTTCCTGGTCGATCTCGAGGCGGGGCGGATCGTCCCCGACGAGGAGGTCAAGGCGACCGTCGCCACCGCCAAGCCCTACGGCGACTGGTACCGCGAGGGCGTCGTCCACATCGACGACATGCCCGACAAGGAGCCGCAGGGCGTGATCACGGGCCCACCCACCCCGCTGGGGGCACGCCAGCGCGCGTTCGGGTGGACCCAGGAGGACCTGCGCCTGACGCTGGCGCCGATGGCGCGCGATGCCGCCGAGCCGACCGGCTCGATGGGCAACGACCTCGCGCTGGCCGTCCTGAGCGACAAGGCGCCGCCGCTGTTCAACTACTTCAAGCAGCTGTTCGCGCAGGTCACGAACCCGCCGGTCGACCCGATCCGCGAGTCGATCG
>JAXDHL010000161.1:0-3589 GCA_034664525.1 Solirubrobacteraceae bacterium | reverse complement strand
GCCCCGAAGACCAAACGCCCGGCCGGTGAGCGCTGCTGCGAGCCGGTCGTGTATCCCGACGTCGAACGCGAGCACGCGCTTCGCATGGCCGCGGTGGCCAAGGCGCTCGGGGATCCGATCCGGCTGCAGCTCGTCGACGTCCTGCGCAAGCACGCCGGCAAGGTCTGCGTCTGCGAGCTGGTGCCGCTGTTCGACGTCTCCCAGCCGACGCTGTCGCACCACCTCAAGAGGTTGCGCGAAGCCGGCATCGTGGACTCCGAACGCCAGGGGCTGTGGGCGTACTACTACGTGAAGACCGACGCACTGAAGGAGCTGACCGGATGGCTGAGCTGACCGACACCGACGATCTGCGCGAGACGGTCCGCGAGCGCTACGCCGCGGCCGCGCGCGCCGTCGCCGCGGACAAGCCCTCCTCCTCCTGCTGCGGGTCCGACGCGGCGATCATCACCGACGACCAGGCGCAGCTCTTCGGCGGTGCCCTGTACGCCGACGCCGAGCGCTCGGCGCTGCCGGACACCGCGGTGCTGGCGTCGCTGGGCTGCGGCAACCCGACCGCCGTGGCGGAGCTGCATGAGGGCGAGAGCGTCCTCGACCTCGGCTCCGGCGGCGGCATCGACGTGCTGCTCTCCGCGCGCCGCGTCGGCCCGGGCGGCACCGCCTACGGGCTCGACATGACCGACGAGATGCTGGACCTCGCGCGCGCCAACCAGGCCAAGGCGGGTGTCGAGAACGTGCACTGGCTCAAGGGCCACATCGAGGCGATCCCGCTGCCCGCCGCGACGGTCGACGTCGTGCTGTCCAACTGCGTGATCAACCTCTCCACCGACAAGGCGCGCGTGCTGCGCGAGGCCGCCCGCGTGCTCAAGCCGGGTGGCCGGTTCGCCGTCTCCGACGTCGTCGCGGACACCGACATGGACGACGCCACCCGCGCCGACCTCGCGCAGTACGTCGGCTGCATCGCCGGCGCGCTCACGCGCGCGGAGTACGAGCAGGGGCTGCGCGACGCCGGCCTCGTCGACGTCGAGATCCGCGAGACCCACCGCGTGCACGAGCACGCGGCGTCGGCGATCGTGCGGGCCCGCAAGCCGGACTGACGTCCACCGCCGCGGCGGCGCTACGATCGCGGCGTGGTCCGCTTCTTCGCCGTGCCGATGGTGTTCATGGCGCTCACGCCGTTCCACACCTCGACCAGGCCGCTGTCGCCGAAGGTGCGCACGGAGCTGAAGTCGGGCGGGTTCTGGCACAAGGGCTGCCCGGTCGCGCTGTCGGACCTGCGGATGCTGACGGTCTCCTACCGCGGCCTGCACGGGCGCGAACACGTCGGCCAGCTCGTGGTCAACCAGCGGGCTGCCGCGCCGCTGCGGCGCGTCTTCCGGCGCCTGTTCCGGATGCACTTCGAGATCCGGCACATGCAGTTCTCCGACTTCTACGGCCCCGCGGCCGGCCGGCCGAGCGACGGCGACGTCACCGCCGCCTTCGAGTGCCGGCAGGCGGTCCCGTCCCCCTGCACGGGCGGCAAGGGGACGGGCAGCTGGTCGATGCACGCCTACGGCCTGGCGGTCGACGTCAACCCGCTCGAGAATCCGTACGTCGGCTGCGGGCAGAGCCGTGACCCGAAGACCAAGCCCTACTTCGACCGCTCACGGCACCGGCCCTTGATGGTGACGCCCAACACGGTGCGGGCGTTCGCCTCCGTCGGCTGGGGCTGGGGCGGGTCGTGGGCCGGCAACACGAAGGACTACATGCACTTCTCGTCGACCGGCCACTGAGCCTGGAGCGGGCTGAGCGCCGTCAGGCGGGGATGCCGGGAGGGCCGAGGATCTCGATCCCGTATTCGGCGGCGGTCGCCATCATCAGCTCCGGGGCGGGCGGCTGCACCGACGCCGGGGGGAGGGTGGGCGTCTGCGCCGGCTCCGACAGCGCCCGGAGGAACCCCTCGAAGCCGGCCGGCTCGGTGACGAGCAGGAAGCGCGCCTCGGCCGAGCTGACGACGAACGTGTGCGGGATCCCGCGCGGGCCGTAGACGAACGCGCCCGCCTCGGCCTGGATCACCTTGCCGCCGACCCAGAAGGTCAGCTCCCCCTCGGTGACGTAGAACCACTCGTCCTCGTTGCGGTGGACGTGCAGCGGCGACCCCAGGCCCTGGGTCCCGTAGTTGTCGGTCACCGTCACGGCGCCGCCGGTCGTCTCGCTC
Organism: Solirubrobacteraceae bacterium; assembly: GCA_034664525.1. GTDB lineage: Bacteria > Actinomycetota > Thermoleophilia > Solirubrobacterales > Solirubrobacteraceae > DATLGB01. The sequence continues at coordinate 1,395 of JAXDHL010000161.1, read as the reverse complement.
GACGACTTGATCGTCACGAGCGACCCGAGGAACCAGCGTGCCTCGCCCCCTCCGGGCGGCATGGCGATCGGCTCGGTGGTGGTGTGTGCGGTGGTGAGGGTCATACGTGCAGCCTGCTCCCGGAGCGCCCGCGCGCCCATCCCTCGGATCTGGGGATCTTTCTCGCGCGCGCCCCGCCCGCGGTGGATACTGACCCCATGCCGACCCCGCGCTGGCAGCTGGACCGGCTCGCGGCGGAGGTGGGCGCCGTGGGACGGCGGGGGCTGCCGCGCGATCAATATTTCGACGAGGTCGCGGCGCGGTTCCGGCGCGTCGTGGACTGCGACGCGATGTGCTGGCACACGCTCGACCCGCTGACGCAGCTGATGACCAGCGATGCGCCGCGCGAGCTGGTCGATGCCGGCGTCTTCAGCGCCGAGACCGCGCCGGCGGCCGGCGCGGCGGTCGTCGCGAGCGAGTACCTCGGCGAGGACTTCAACACGATCGCCGGCCTGGCCGCCCGGCGGGTCCCCGTCGGCGTCCTCAGCCACGAGACCGGGGCCCGCCCGCGGCGCAGCACGCGCTACCGCGAGCTGCTCGGCCCGTCCGGGATCCCGTTCGAGATGCGGGCGGCGTTCGTCACCCGCGGGCGCTGCTGGGGCGCCGTGCACGTCGCCCGGCGCGATGATGGCCGTGACTTCGGCCGCGCCGAGGCCGAGGCGCTCGCGACCATCGCGGCGACGGTTGCGGAGGGCATCCGCACCTCGCTGCGCTTCGACGCCGCCCGGCGTCCCGCGGACACCAGCTCGCCGGGCATGGTCGTCCTCGATGAGGCGAACCACGTGGAGCTGATCACCGCGCCGGCGCGCGAGCTCATGGCGGCGCTGCGCAGCCCGGCGGTGGCGCAGAGCGAGGAGACGCCGCCGACGGCCTTGATCGCGCTCGCCGCGTTCGCTCGCACCCGCCCGCGCGGGTCGGACCCGGAGGGCGACGTCGTCGCGGTCCCGGGCCGCGGAGGGTGGATCACGCTGCATGCGTCGCTGCCGGAGGGACCGTCCGGCGGGCGCGTGGCGATCGTGCTCGAGCGCACTGCGAGCCCGCAGACGACCGCCGTGCGCCTCGAGGCCCACGGTGTCACCGCGCGCGAGCGGGAGATCGCCGGGCTGCTCGCCGGCGGCCTCTCGAACGCAGGCATCGCCCAGGCGCTGGTGCTCTCTCCCTACACGGTCCAGGACCACATCAGGAGCCTGTTCGAGAAGACGGGGGTGAGCTCGCGCCAGGAGCTCGTGGCGCGCGTCTTCCTCGACGACTACCTGCCCAAGCTGGCGCAGCGGACGCCGCTCGCGGCCGGCGGCGGGTTCGCCGAGCGCGGTGGTGATCCGTAGTCCGACAGGTCTTCACAGCTGTTCACCGGAC
>JAXDHL010000160.1:0-9556 GCA_034664525.1 Solirubrobacteraceae bacterium | reverse complement strand
GTCTGGGTGTGGACGACCATGCCGTCCTTGACCGGCGTCGAGCACGCGGTCTGCAGCTTCGGGATGCCCTCGATCTCCACCAGGCACATGCGGCAGGCCCCGACCGGCGCGCCGAGCTTGGGCTCGTAGCAGAAGACCGGGATCTCGACGTCGCCGTGCTTGGCGCCGTCGACCAGCATCACGTTCTCGGGGGCCTGGACCTCTCGACCGTCGATCGAGAAGGTGACCGTCTTCACCTCGGGGCGAGGCACCTACAGCAGCTCCGGGGTCGCGGCGCCGACGGGCTGCAGGGCGTCGTAGGGGCCGGGGTCGACGTCGCGGGCCAGGTCGGCCGCCGAAGCGGCCGCGAGCTGCGCGCGCTCCATGTGGTCCTCGAACTCCGCGCGGAAGTGCTTGATCATCGACGCGATCGGCATCGCCATCGCGTCCCCGAGCACGCACAGGCAGTTGCCCATGATCTGGTCGCAGATCGACGACATGATGTCGAGGTCCATCGGGGTGGCCTCGCCGCGCTCGATGCGCTCGAGCATCTTCACGGTCCAGTTCGTGCCCTCGCGGCACGGGGTGCACTTGCCGCACGACTCGTGGCGGTAGAACTTGGCCGTCTTGAGCGCCACGTCGAGGACGGGGACGCTGTCGTCGACGACGATGATCGCGCCCGAGCCGAGCATCGAGCCCGCCTTCTGCAGCGTGTCGAAGTCGTAGGCGAGGTCGAGCATCTCGTCCGTGCCGGGGAGCACCGGGGCCGAGGACCCGCCGGGGAAGAAGAACTTGATCGTGCGCCCGGGCGGCGGCCCGCCGGCGAGGTCGAAGATGATCTCGCGCGTCGGCACGCCGAGCTCGACCTCGTAGTTGCCCGGACGCTGGACGCAGCCGCTGACGGACACGACCTTGGTGCCGGTCGAGCGCTCGGTGCCGATCTTCGCGTACTCCTCGCCGCCCATCCGCAGGATGATCGGGGCGTTCATCAGCGTCTCGACGTTGTTGATCAGCGTCGGCCCCTGGTAGAGCCCCTGGACGGCCGGGAACGGCGGCTTCAGGCGCGGGTTGCCGCGCTTGCCCTCCAGCGAGTCCAGCAGCGCCGTCTCCTCACCGCAGATGTAGGCGCCGGCGCCGCGGTGGACCCATAGGTTGAGGTCGCCGATCAGGCCCGCCGCCTTGGCCTCCGCCAGCGCGGCGTCGAGGATGTCGGCCACGTAGTCGTATTCGCCGCGGATGTAGACGAACGCGTAGTTGGCCCCGACCGCGTGCGCCGCGATGACGATCCCCTCGAACAGCAGGTGGGGGTTCTTCTGCATCAGCTCGCGGTCCTTGAAGGTCCCCGGCTCGGACTCGTCGGCGTTGCAGACAAGGTACTTGTCCATGTCGCCCTTGGGCAGGAACGACGCCTTGGTGCCCATGGCGAAGCCGGCGCCGCCGCGGCCGCGCAGGCCGGACTTCTGCAGTTCCGCGAGCACGGCCGACGGATCCATCTCGAGCGCCCGGCGCGCCATCTCCCAGCCGCCGCGGGCCCGGTAGACGTCGAGCGTGTTCAGGCCGGGCTCGTCGATGTCCTTGAAGAGCAGTTCCATTTCGCCTATTCCTCGCCCGCGTTCGACGCCGCGGTCTCGCCCTCGGCGCCGCGGCCGCCCGCCGGCTCGCCCACAGGATGCTGGCCGGACGCCCACCACGTCTTCGCGACCGGCGCGCGCGCCAGCTGCTTGGCCGGCAGGACGTCCTCGCCGTCGCGCAGCTGTTGCACGATCGTCTTGCAGTCGGAGATGCCGAGCGGGCCGACGTACTGGGTGTTGACGCTCGCCATCGGCGCGATGTCGCAGGCGCCCAGGCACTCGAACGAGCGCACGTTGAACGCGATGTCGTCACCGGCGGCGTCGAGCATCGCCTCGTAGATCTTGTCCCCGCCGCGCAGCGAGCACGAGATGTTCGTGCACACGTAGATCGCGTGCTCGCCCACCGGGGCGTGCTCGAACATGTCGTAGAAGGTCGCCACCGCGATCAGGTAGCCCGGGGTCAGGCGCATCACGGCGGCGACCTGCTCGATCGCCGTGGGCGACAGCCAGCCGTGGATCCGCTGCGCGGCGCGCAGCGAGGGGATCGACGCGCTGCGCCGGTCCGGGTAGCGCGTCATGTAGTCCTCGACGAGCGTGCGCAGCTCGTCGGTGACCGGCGTGGTGGCGAGATCGGGGACGACGGCCGGGTCGCGGTCGAGGTCGGTCGCGCGATCCCAGCCGGGCACGCGCGAGCCGTGCTCGAAGCGCCGGACCAGGGTGGCCAGGCGGGACGCCGTGTCCGGGCTCACCGGTCGATGCCCCCGAGGATCGGGTCCATCATCGCCAGCGTGGCGATGAAGTCGGCGATGTAGACGTCCTCGCACATGGCCTTCAGGGATTGCAGGTTCACGAACGAGGGATCGCGCATGTGCACGCGCGCCGGCTTGGCCGAGCCGTCCGAGCGCACGAAGCAGCCGAGCTCGCCGCGCGGGGATTCGATCGGGTAGTAGGCCTCGCCCGGCGGGACGCGGAAGCCCTCGGTCACGAGCTTGAAGTGGTGGATCAGCGCCTCCATCGAGGTCGCCAGCTCGTGGCGCGGCGGCAGCGCGTACTTGCGGTCGGTGGTGATGTACGGGCCCTCGGGCAGGCCGTCGAGCGCCTGCTCGATGATCTTCAGCGACTCGTAGATCTCCTGGTGGCGGACCTTGTAGCGGTCGTAGTGATCGCCGACGGTGCCGACCGGGATGTTGAAGTCGAAGTGGTCGTAGCTCGAGTACGGCTGGGCCTTGCGCAGGTCCCACGGGTTGCCGGTCGCGCGCAGCAGCGGGCCGGTGACGCCGAGGCCGAGCAGCGTCTCCTCGTCGACGATCGAGACGTCCTGCGTGCGCTGGATGAAGATCTCGTTGTTGTCGAGCAGCGCCGCGAAGTCGTCCGCGTAGCGGCGCATGTTCTTGATGAACCCGCGGACCTTCGCGTCGAAGCCGCGCGGGAGGTCCTCGAAGACGCCGCCGACCTGGATGTAGCGGGTGTGCATGCGCGCCCCCGACGACATCTCGAAGATGTCGAGGATCTCCTCGCGGGCGCGGAAGCAGTACCAGAACATCGAGATCGCGCCGAGGTCCAGGCAGCTCGTGCCGAGCCAGACCATGTGGGACATGATCCGGTTGAGCTCGAGGTGCAGCACGCGCAGGTACTGCGCGCGGGCGGGCACCTCGAGGTCGATCAGCGTCTCGACGGCGCCGCAGTAGGCCATCGCGTTGAAGTAGTAGGCGAGGTAGTCCATCCGCTCGACGACGGGGATGACCTTCCAGTACGCCTTGTCCTCGCAGGTCTTCTCGATGCCGGTGTGGACGTAGCCGATGACCGGCTTGACGTCCTTGACGACCTCGCCGTCGAGCTGCGTGATGACGCGCAGCACGCCGTGGGTGGCCGGGTGCACCGGGCCGAAGTTGATGGTGAGGATCTCCTCCGAGAGCGGCGCCTCGATCGAGGAGCGGTCCCAGGCGACCTCGGTGGTCCCGGGCTCGGTCAGGTCGCTCACTTCCACCACCCGGGGGAGTTGGTCTCGTTGAACGTGAACAGCACCGGCTCGCCGCCCATCGGGAAGTCCCGCCGCTGCGGATGGCCCTCGTAGTCGTCCGGCATGAGGATGCGCCGCAGGTCCGGGTGGCCGTCGAAGACGACGCCGAACAGGTCGAAGATCTCGCGCTCCTGATGGTCGGCGGTCGGCCACGCGGGCGTGACCGACGGGACGTGCGGGCTCTCGGTGTGCACCCGCGTCTTGACCGTGATGCGGTCGACCGCGCGCATGTCGAGCAGCTCGTAGTGCACGCCGAGGCGCGGCTCCTCGGGGAAGTAGTCGACCCCGTGGACCGACGCGAGGAAGCCGAAGCCCTTGCCGCGCAGGTGCTCGAGCGTGTCCGGCACCGCCTCGGCGCCGATCAGCAGCGTCGCCTTGTCGCGGAAGAAGACCGTGCCCAGGACGGCGTCCTCGCCGCTCGCGTCGCGCAGCTCCTGGGCGATCAGCTCCAGGCCCGTCGCGTCAGGCACCCTGGCCCTCGCCGCGGCCCGGGACGTTGACCGCGGGCGCGTCTTTGACGTCGGCGAAGATCTCCTCGGTGCCGACGGCGCCGTAGCGCTCGCGCCATGGTTCGGCCGGGTCCTCGAGGATCTGCTGGCGCAGCTTGAGGATCCCGTGCATCAGCGCCTCCGGCCGCGGCGGGCAGCCCGGCACGTGGACGTCGATCGGCATGAACTTGTCCGCCGGCACCAGCGCGTAGTTGTTGAAGACGCCCATCGACGAGCAGCAGGCACCCATCGAGATCGCCCACTTCGGCTCGAGCATCTGGTCCCAGACGCGCCGGATGACCGGCGCCATCTTGATCGAGACCCGACCGGACAGGATCAGCAGGTCGCTCTGGCGCGGCGAGGCGCGGTAGGCCTCCCAGCCGAAGCGCGCGACGTCGACCCGGCTGGCGACCGTGGACATCATCTCGATCGCGCAGCAGGCGAGCCCGAACGTCATCGGGTAGATCGAGTTGCCGCGGGCCCACTGGACGGCCTTGTCGAGCGTCGTGGTCATGATCGACTCGCGGATGTGCCGCTCGAATGCGGGTCCCTCGAGGTCGCCCTTGAGCATGTCGCGGGCCTTCAGCTGCTTGGCACGGAATGCGTCGGGCGCGCCGGGCTCTCGGCGGACTATCTCCAATTCAGGGCACCCCTTCGCCAGACGTAGATGAAGGCGACGAACAGCAGCACGACGAAGACCGCCGTCTCCACCAGCGCGAAGGTGCCGAACGCCCGCAGCTGGATCGCGACGGGGTAGAGGAACAGCACCTCGATGTCGAACAGGATGAACAGCATCGCGACGAGGTAGAAGGAGACGCCGAACTTGAACGTCCGCTTCACGTCGGACGGCAGACCGCACTCGTAGGGGTCGGTCTTCGCCTTCATGGGACGGCGCTGGTAGCGGCCGAAGATCGAGTTGAGCGAGGTGAACAGCAGCCCGATCACCCCGCCGAGGAGCAGGAAGACGATCGCGGGCAGGTAGCTGCGAATCACAAGCAGGTTGTAGCACCGGTCGTAACTTCTTGTGCGTCCGTGTCACAAGTGACGAAAGGTGCAAATTGACGGCGGTCCACATCGCGCTGGGAACCGCGGTGCTCGTGCTCTCGCTGGGGGCGGGGGCGTGGGGCGCCTGGTCCTGGTGGCGCTTCCGGCCCGCCCCCGGCTTCTGGACGCTGCTGCGCGTCTCCCAGGTCGCGCTGGTGCTGCAGGTCGCGGTCGGGACGGTCCTGCTCGTGCTCGGGCACCATCCGGCGCGGCTGCACCTGCTCTACGGGCTGCTGCCGCTCGCGGTCTCCTTCGTCGCCGAGCAGTTGCGGCTCGTCGCCGCCGACCAGATCCTGCAGCGCCACGACCTGGACTCGGCCCGCGAGATGGAGCGGCTCGACGAGTCGGCCCAGCGGACGATCGTGCTCGAGATCCTGCGGCGCGAGACGGGGGTGATGGCGGCGTCGGCGCTGGTGGTGTTCGTGCTGGCGCTGCGCGCGGCGGGGGTCGCCGGCTTCGTCGGGTGAGGTGTCAGAACCGCAGGGCGCCGTACCGCCCGTCCCACCACACCAGCGGCTCGCCCACGCCGAGCTCGGCCGCCCGCACGGCGCCGATCCCGATCGTGTGGTCGCCGCCGGGCACGAGCCGCTCGAGGTCGCAGCCGATCCAGGCGTGCGTGCCCTCGATCACCGGCACCCCGTCATCGAGCCTGTGCCGTACGCCGGCGAACTTCTCGGACTCCGGGAGCTTGCCGGCGAAGCGCCTGGCCAGCTCCTCCTGGCCGTGGGCGAGCACGTTGACGCCGAAGCGCCGGGACTCCCGGACCAGCGGGAGCGTGCGGGAGGCGTTGTCGAAGCAGACGAGCAGCAGCAGCGGCTCCAGCGAGAGCGAGGTGACGGCGTTGGCGGTCATCCCCACCGGACCCTCCGGACCCATGGCGGTCACGACCGTCACGCCGGTCGGGAAGCGCCCGATCACGCGGCGGAACTCCTGCGGGCCGACCGGCCTCACCGCACGATCACGGTCCCGTATTCGCCGAGCTGCTCGTGGTGGCCGATGCCGCAGTACATCGTGTAGGTGCCGCGCCGCAGGCGGACCGTCAGCTTGCCGGACTCGCCCGGCTTGAGCGTCGCGATGCGGCCGCGCTTGCGCCCGCGGCCCCGCAGCTGGAAGTTGTGCGGCTGGCGGCTGTCGTTGGCCACCCGGAACGTGACCCGGCCGGGGCGGACCTGCACGCGCTGCGGCCGGAAGCGGTAGTCGTGCTCGCCGATCGTCACCGTCCGGCCGGGTTCGCGGACCACGGTGGCGTCGCTGCAGGCGGACAGGCCGAGGCCGGCGACGAGGAGCAACGGGACGAGCAGGCGGCGCATGGGAGCGCGCCATTGTTCCGTATGCTTCCCGCCCTCATGACCCGGCCGTCCCTGCGCACGCTCTCCGTCAGCCTCGTCACCGCCGCCGTGGCGCTCGTCGCATCGGGCTGCGGCGAGACCGGGATCCAGGTCGCGAAGAACGATCCGCTGTACGAGGGCGCGAAGACCTTCAACCAGCGCTGTGGCGGCTGCCACACGTTCGACGCGGCGGGCACCGAGGGGTCGGCGGTCAAGGTCAACGACCGCGAGTACAAGGACGGCCCGAACTTCAATCAGCGCCGCGAGCAGTACCAGGACGTGCTGTACGCGATCCGCAACGGCGGCTTCTCCTCCGGCCCGATGCCGCAGAACATCGTGGTCGGGCGCCAGGCGGAGATCGTCGCCTGCTTCGTGGCGACCTACTCCGGCAAGGATGCCAAGACCCCGCCGACGCCGGGCGGCGCGACCACCGCGCCCAAGGGCAACGGCAACTGCAAGCAGCAGCTCGCGTCGAAGTGACGCCAGGCGCGTAGCGCCTAGCCTGACGCGCGTGCTCGACGTCAAGCAGATCCGCCGCGATGCCGAGCCCGTGCTCGCCGCCCTGGCGCGGCGCGGCGACGGCTCCGACGAGCGGCTGCGCGGGGTGCTCGAGCTCGACGGCCGGCGGCGCGAGATCCTGCCCGAGGTCGAGGGCCTGCGGGCCCAGCAGAACGAGGCGGGCGGCGCGATCGCGACGGCCAGGAAGGGCGGCGAGGACGCGTCGGAGGCGATCGCCGCGCTCGGCGAGGTCAAGCGCCGGCGCGAGGCGCTCGAGCAGGAGCTGAGCGCGATCGAGGCCGAGTACGAGGCCGCGCTCGCGACGATCCCCAACCCGCCCGACCCGACCGCCGCCGATGAGGACACCGTCCTGCGCGAGGTCGGCGAGATCAAGGTCACCGAGGGCCGCGACCATCTCGAGCTGGCCGGTCCGATGATCGACATGGAGGCGGGCGCGCAGGTCGCCGGCTCGCGCTTCGCCTATCTGAAGGGCGACATCGTCCTGCTCGAGATGGCGCTTGTGCGCTGGGCGATGGAGGTCCTGGGCGGTCACGGCTTCGAGCCCGTCGTGCCGCCGGTGCTCGTGCGCGAGCAGGCGCTCTACGGGACCGGTTTCCTGCCCGACACCGAGCAGCAGATCTACCGCCTCGCCGACGACCCGCTCTACCTGGCCGGGACGTCGGAGGTGGCGCTGGCCTCGCTGCACGCCGGCCAGATCCTCGACGCCGGCCGGTTGCCGCTGCGCTACGCCGGGTTCTCGCCGTGCTTCCGGCGCGAGGCGGGCGCCGCCGGGCGCGACACGCGCGGGATCTTCCGCGTGCACCAGTTCGACAAGCTCGAGATGTTCAGCTTCGTGGAGCCGGACAGCGCCGCCGAGGAGCACGAGCGGCTGCTGGCGATCGAGGAGGAGCTGCTGCAGGCGCTCGAGATCCCGTACCGCGTTGTCAACATCGCGGTCGACGACCTCGGCGGATCGGCGGCCAAGAAGTACGACTGCGAGGCGTGGATGCCGGGCCAGGGCCGCTACCGCGAGGTCACCTCGACCTCCAACACGACCGACTACCAGGCCCGCCGCCTGGACATCAGGTATCGCCCCGGCAACGGTGGGACGCGCCACGTGGCCACCCTCAACGGGACCGCGGTGACCTGGCGGCACCTGATCGCCCTGCTCGAGAACGGGCAGCAGCCCGACGGGTCTGTAGCGATCCCCGAGGTGCTCCAGGCGTGGGGCGCGCCCGCCCGGGTAGGCACTCGCCAATGACGCCCGATCCCAGCAAGCGCGACGACGACGACGCCCGCGGCGGCGAGGCCGAAGTCGACGATCAGCCGCTCGGCGTGCCGCCGGAGCTGGAGCCCGAGGAGGCGCCGCTGCCCGGCATGCCCGAGAAGGAACCGCCCAGCTCGGGCTGACCGCGGCTGGTCTCACGGCCGGTCCTCCTTCATCGTCTGGGGGACATGGGACCACGCACCGCCATCGTCATCGGCGCCGGCCCGGCCGGGCTGGTCGCCGCCATCCACCTGCGCCGCGCCGGCGTGGACGTCACCGTGCTGGAGGCCAAGGCGCGCCCCGGCGGGCGGGCGGCGTCCGACACCGCCCATGGCTTCACGCTCAACCAGGGCCCGCACGCGCTCTACCTCGGCGGGGCTGCGCGGCGCGAGCTCAAGGCGCTCGGGCTGATGCCGGCCGGCAAGCTGCCGCGCGCCTATGGCGCCGCCGGCTATGACGCCGCCGGCCGCCGGCACGGGCTCCTGCAGGCGTCGCTCGCGCGCCTCGCGGCCGCGATCACGCGCGCCCGTCCGGAGGAGCTGACCGGCCTGACCGCCCGCGAGTGGCTCGGCGAGGACACGCAGACGCTGGCGCTCACCCGCATCGCCACCTACGTCGACCGGCTCGACCGCCTGAGCGCCGACGCGGCGCTCGCCCAGCTGCGCTCCGCCGGCGCCGGGGTCAGCTACCTGCACGGTGGCTGGCAGTCGCTGGTCGACCGGCTGACCACTCCCGTGGCCGACGCCGTCGTCACCGGAGCGGCCGTCCGGTCGCTGCGCCGCGAGGACGCCGGCTGGGTCGCCTCCACCGCCGACGGCGAGCTGACCGCCGACGTCGTGATCGTGGCCGGCGGCGGGCCCGACCGAGCGTCGCGGCTGCTCGGCGTCGACATCGAGGCGCCGGGCCCGGAGGCCGTCGCGTCCGTGCTCGATCTCGGCCTCGACCGCCTGCCGCGTCGCTGGCGGCGCTTCGGCTTCGGGCTCGACGCCCCGCGCTACCTGTCCGTTCACTCGCCGCCCGCCCGGGTCGCCGAGCAGGGGGTGCTGGTCAGCGTCGCCTCGTACGGCCGCGCGTCTCGCGAGGAGCTCGAGGCGTTCACCGACCACGTCCAGCCCGGCTGGCGCGACGTCGCGATGCTGACCCGCTACCTACCGCGGATGACCACGGTCACCGCCATCCCGACCCCGCAGACCGGCGGCCTGCCCGGTCGGCCCGGCGTCGCGCTCCCCGGCCACGCGGGCGCGTTCGTGGCCGGCGACTGGGTCGGCCCCGAGGGGCTGCTGCTCGACGCCGCGGTCTCGAGCGCCGTCGCCGCCGCCCGCGCCGCGAGCGTCGCCGTCGTCGGGCGAGAGGCCGTCGCA
>JAXDHL010000159.1:0-10922 GCA_034664525.1 Solirubrobacteraceae bacterium | reverse complement strand
CGGGGAAGCCGTGCTCCCAGGGGCGCAACTGGGCGCACAGCTCGTCCGCGGTCAGCGGCGGACCGGCCGGCAGCAGCCGTTCCAGCAGCGGCTCGTCGGCCACCTCAGGCCTCGTGCCCCGGCTCGAAGCGCTTCGCGCGGTGGAAGTCGAACTGCGTCGTCTCGGGCGCGGCGCCGGCCGCGAACGGCTCCAGCAGCAGCGCCTGGTGGTCGCCGGTGTCGAGCCGCTCGAGCACGCGGGCGGCGAACCAGTCCGGGCAGTCGTCGAGCAGCGGCGTGCCCTCCGGCCCGGCGTGCCACGCGCAGGCCGCGAACTTGTCGACGTCGTCGCCGGTGCGCGAGCCGAACAGCTCGACGAGGTCGTCGGCGCTCGCCGGGACGAGGTGCACGGCGACGACGCCGGCGCGCTGCGCGACGCGATAGGTGCGGTTCTTGTCGGACAGGCAGACCAGGAATCGCAGCGGGTCGATGCTCGACTGGGTCGCGAAGCCGACGAGGCAGCCCGCCCGCTGTGCGCCCGCGGCCACGGTGACGATCAGCATGGGGTAGTCGATGTTGCCGACCCAGCGGTTGAGCGTCTCCGCGACGTCCATCGGCCGCCACCCTACGGCGTTGCAGGGCGCCCCGCCGCGTGCGAGGGTGCGCCTATGCCTGCCGACTACGGGCCGGGCGCGCGGGCGCTGCAGGACCGGTTCGACACCCGCCGTCTGGCGGACCGGCTGGACGACCGGTTCTTCACCGAGGTGGAGATCACCCCGGAGCGCAAGGCGTTCATCGAGGCCCAGCCGATGTTCTTCCTCGCCACCGCGGACGCCGACGGCCGCCCGCAGTGCTCCTACAAGGGCGGCGAACCGGGCTTCGTGCGCGTGCTCGGGCGCGACGAGCTCTGCTTCCCGAACTACGACGGCAACGGCATGTACCTGTCGATGGGCAACCTCGCCGCCAACCCGCAGGTCGGGTTGCTGTTCATCGACTTCACCGGAAGCCCGCCGTCGCGCCTGCGCGTGAGCGGCGAGGCGTCGATCGACCCGGACGACCCGCTGACCGTGACCTACCCCGGCGCCCAGTTCGTCGTCCGCGTGCGCGCGAGCGCCGTCTTCCCCAACTGCCCGCGCTACATCCACCGGATGGAGTTCGTGGCGACCTCGCGGTTCGTGCCGGCGGCGGACGGCTCGGCGCCCGTTCCGGACTGGAAACGCACGCCGTGGGCGTGCGACGTGCTGCCCGCGGGTGATCCGGCGCGGGAGGACGGGACTGGATAAGGTCCGCCGCTTCATGGACGTCTCGAAGCTCCGGGCGGGGGAGATCGCCGCGGCGATCGGCGGGATCGTGCTGGTGATCGCCGTGTTCCTGCCGGCCTACTCGCCCAACACCGCCAACCCGAACGCGACCGTCGCGGGCGGGCGGACCGACGCCTCGATCTGGGACGCCCAGAGCACGATCCGCATCCTGCTGCTGCTGACGGCGATCGCGCCGGTCGTGCTCGTCTACATCATCGCCCGCGGCCATCAGCTGTCGTGGCCGCGCGGGGAGATGACGGCGGTGATCGGCCTGGTGGCCTCCACGCTGCTCTTCTACTCCGGGATCATCGACCGGCCGGGGCAGCCGTCGGGCGAGATCTCGCTGAGCTTCGGCTGGTTCCTCGCGTTCCTCGGAGCGCTCGTCGTGGCCGGGGGCGGCGCAGTCCGGTCCTCGGAGCACGAACGCAAGCGCAAGCCACCGGGAGTCCTGTAGGAGTGATCCACTGATGGCCGCCATCCTTCCCGACCGCAACCTCGCCCTCGAGCTGGTGCGGGTGACCGAGGCCGCCGCCATGCAGGCGGCGCGCTGGATCGGGCGCGGCGACAAGATCGCCGCCGACCAGGCCGCCGTCGACGGCATGCACCACGTGCTGCGGACCGTCGGCATGGACGGGATCGTCGTGATCGGCGAGGGGGAGAAGGACGAGGCGCCGATGCTGGCCAACGGCGAGCACGTCGGCGCGGGCGAGCCGCCCGAGGTCGACATCGCGGTCGACCCGCTGGAGGGCACGCGCCTGTGCGCCCTCGGCATGCCGAACGCGCTGTCGGTGATCGCGCTGTCCGAGCGCGGGACGATGTTCGACCCCGGGCCGGTCTTCTACATGGAGAAGATGGCCGGCGGCGACGACATCGCCGACCTGCTCGATCTCGACCGGCCGCTGGCCGAGACCGTCGGCCTGATCGCCGAGCGGCGCGCGATCGAGCCGTCCGACGTCATGGCTGTGGTGCTCGACCGCCCGCGCCACGAGGCGGGCATCGCCGCGATCCGCGAGACGGGCGCCCGCGTGCGCCTGATCACCGACGGCGACGTCGCGGGCGCGCTGCTCGCGGTCTCGGACCGCACGCGCGTGGACTTCCTGTGGGGCATCGGCGGCACCCCCGAGGGGGTCATCTCGGCGTGCGCGGTCAAGTGCATGGGCGGCGCGCTGATCGGCCGCCTGTGGCCGCGCGACGACGAGGAGCGCGAGCAGGCGGTCGGCGCCGGCTACGACCTCGCCAAGGTGCTCACGCACGACGATCTCGTCAAGGGGGACAACGCGTTCTTCTCGGCCACCGGCGTCACCGACGGCGACGTGCTGCAGGGCGTGCGCTACCAGGGCGCCCGCGGCGCGAGCACCGAGTCGCTGGTCATGCGGACACGGTCCGGGACCGTGCGGCGCGTGTACTCGCGCCACGATCGCACCAAGCTGCGCGGCCTGCTCGGGACGACCCAGGCCTAGAGCCGCCGAAGGCGGTCCGGCAGCCGGTCGGCGCGGACCGCCCAGGCGAGCACGCCGCTGAGCAGCACGAACGACGCCGCCAGCGCGGCCACCGCCGCCCACGGGGAGGAGCCGACCGTCTGGTCCTCGGGCTCGCGCTCGGCCGCGGCCGGCGTGCGGCCGTTGCCGTCCCCCGCGCCCGCCCCGGCCGGCTCCGGCTCGGCGAAGCGCCCGATCGCGGACTCCTCGAGCTCGTGGCGGGCGAGCCGCTTGAGGAACCCGTGCGTGACGATCACGTGGATGCGCGACTGCGTGTTCACGTAGAACCACTTGAACGGCCGCGCCAGCGCCGGGTAGAAGTTCGCGACCTCGACCTCCACGTGGGCGCGCGCGTAGCCGGGGCGCGGCGACGGGCAGCGGCGGACGTCGATCTCCAGGTAGCCGTCGTCGCACCGGGCGACCAGCAGCCCGTCGCGGATGCGCCAGCGCACGATCCCGCGGTCGGCGGTGAGCTCGTACTCGGGCTGGTGGAAGCGCAGCAGCACGAACGGGCGGGCGAGGAACACGACCGCGCGCTCGTCCTCGCCGTAGTGCACCCGGATCAGCCCGAGCGAGATCAGCGACAGGTAGTACCAGTACGTGCGCGCCAGGCGCTCGAGATTCGTCGGCGTCCAGAGGTCGGCGAACTCGCTCTCCGGAAGGTCGACGTAGGCCGCCTGGATCGAGCGCACCGCCCCCCCGCGGTCCATCGTCGTGCGGTCGTCGGGCTCGGAGATCAGCGCGTTGGCGACCCGCCGCTCGCGCCGCCGGTTGAGCAGCTTCATCGTGCCGCCACCCCGAGCTCGACGGGCGTCACGAGCGCGACCCAGGAGGAGGACAGGCGGTGAGTGAGCATGGGCACCTTGAGCGGCACGCCCCGGCCACGTCCGGCCACGGCGGCGTACCGCGACATCATCTCACGGGAGGTGGGGACGCCGGCCCCGGCGAACGGGACCTCCGCCAGGCGACGTAGCCTGAGGCGCCGGTGAGCAGGATCGGATCGGCAACGCGGGTCATCGCGCCGGATACGTGCCCGGCGGACTTCCGGGACGATCCCTCGTGCGATGGATCCCGTATCGGGGACAGGTGATGAGCGAACTGGCGATCGGTGAGGTCGCGGAGCAGACCGGCCTGGCCGCCGGGACGATTCGCATGTGGGAGTCGCGCTACGGCTTCCCCGACCCCGCCCGGACCCCGTCGGGCTACCGGATCTACTCCGAGACGGACGTCGAGACGCTGCGGCGCGTGATCGCGCTGCGCCAGACCGGCCTGTCGGTGCCGGCGGCGCTGGAGCGGGCCCGCGCCGCCGTCAGCGCGACGACCGACCACCCGTCGATCTTCGGAGCGGTGCCGCACGACGGCCGCGCCCGCCGGCTGCGCAAGCGGACGCTCGTGCAGCTGTCGCGCGCGATCGAGGACGAGACGCTGGCCTGCGCGGCGAATCCGATCGTGCTCGGCGCCTTCCAGCGCGAGCGCCATTACCGCGGCGTGCGCCACCGCTACCGGCGATTGGCCGCGGCGGCCGAGGTCGCCGCCGTCTTCGCGGACTTCGGTCCCGGCCACGAGACCGTGGTCGCCGAGGGGGAGCCGGTGGAGATCGACATCCGCAGCGACGACCCGATCGGGCACGAATGGGCGGTCGTGGTCGACGCGCCCGGCTTCTCGGTCTGCCTGGTGGCGTGGGAGCCGCCGGTCCCCACCGCGCCGGCATCGGAGCGCGACCGGGTGTTCGAGTGCTTCTGGACGCTCGACCCCGCCGCGGTGCGGCGGGCGACCCATGCGGGGGCGGCGGTCGCCCGCGAGGCGGCGCCGGAGGTGGCGGACCGGATCGAGGCGCTGCTCGCGGAGCGGCCGCTCGGCGCGGACGCGTCGGTCGCCGCGCTCGAGGCGCTGGCGATGCGGATGGTCGGCTACCTCGAGGCCCGTTAGCCGGGCTGCGCCTGCAGGGCGCCGACCGTGTCGGTGGCCTGGAAGCCGATGGCCTGAGCGGTGGCGGCCGTCAGGTCCCAGCGGGCGCCGTGCGCGAACGGGCCGCGGTCGATCACCGGGACCGTCACCGTCCGGCCCTTGTAGAAGACGGTCACCGGCGTGCCGCACGGGAGCTTGCGGTGGGCGACGCCGAGCGTGTCCTTGCGCAGCCGGGTGCCGCACGCGGTCTTGCGGCCGTAGAAGCCGGGGCCGTACCAGGTGGCCCTCGCGGCCGGGTAGACGGTCACGTGCAGCTGCGGCGCGCTCGACGCCGCGGCGGCGTCGGGCGCCTCGACGCGCGCGCGCAGCTGGAGGGGGCCCACCCGGTCGGCCGTCCACGTCGCGACGTAGGTGCCGTCCGCGCTCGCGGTCGCGTGCGCGACCGGGGTCCACGTGGTCGTCAGCTCGTCGAGACGGTCGATCGTCACGACGCGCCCGGCGTCGCTCGACGGGATCGCGCCGCGGAAGCGCAGCGTCCGCCGCAGCAGCGCGCCCGCGCGCGTGGAGACCGACACGGGGCCGGCCGACGCCGACGCGACCTCCGGCTGCGGCGCGGCCTCGGCGCCGCCGGTCGGGCTCTGCGCGCGCGCGGCGGCCGCCGGCGCGAGCAGCGCGGCGAGCAGGAGCACGGGGACGTGGCGACGTCGGGTCGGCATGGCGGTTGGGCCCGGTGCCTGCGAGGTGAGCTGACGGGCTCGCGGTGCTTCGGACAAGCAGCGCTACGCCGGCACCAGCCGGCGATTCGCCCCGTGGGGTCGCGTCCTGCGGCCCCTGTGGTTCCCCCGTTCGCCGGTCTTGAGCGCAGGCCGGCGATTCGGCGCGCGGAAGGCTACCCGATCGGGCGGCCGATCGAACCCATACCCAACCTTCGGCTACTACGGGCGCTTCGGGAGCTTGTCGACCGCGCGCCTGAGGATCTGGCCGCCGACGGTGGCGCCGATCTGGGCCACCTCGCCCGCCGCCTGGACGACGGTCTTGACGAGCGCGATCCCGCTCTGGCCGGCATCCTCGGACCGGCCGGAGACCGACTTGCCGGACGAGTCGGCCAGTTCGGGGTGCCCGGCACGGACCGGACGGGGACGCGGCTTCGCGGTCGCGGCGGCGATCGGGACCGGCGCCGCGGCGGCCTTCGGCGCGGCCGCCTTGGCCTTGGCCTTCGCCTTCCGCTTCGGGGCCGCCTTCGCCTTCGCCCGCGGCTTGGCGGCGGGCTTGGCCGGCGCTTCGTCGCCGTTGCGTCCGCGCCGGCTCAGTCGCGTCGGACGGGTCGACGAAAGGGACGACAGGACGTCCGCATCGCCAGCCTTGTCGCCGTTCGGCTTGCCACCATCCCCGCTCTTCTCCGCCATGGTTGCGCGAGTCTAGTCGCGGGGCTCCGACACCGACACCGGACGATGCTCAAGACATGTGCCGAACATGCCGCTACGGTCGTTGAACTTCCCTTGATGCAGCGCCTAGACTCAGCCAAGAGCTTCGGTGCTTCAGCGACCCGCACACGGTTGTCGCAAGGGGCGGCCATCGACGACAAGCAGTCTGGGTCCGGCTCGTCCGGTCACGGCCCGCGAAGAAACGGACACGCATGTCAGTAGTTGATCTGCAGGAACTCGAAGAGGTGAAGGGCCTGCTCCTGAAGGGGCAGACGGTGGGTGTGCTCACCTTCGCCGAGATCGCCACGGCGGTTAACGAACTCGACATGGATGAGTCGGACATGGAGGAGCTGCACGGCTACCTCGAGCGGTCCGAGATCGAGCTCGTCGAGGAGATCGACCCCGCGGTCGCCGCCGCCCAGGAGGAACGGGCGGTCGACAAGAAGAGCCGCCGCAAGAAGAACCCCGCGCTGGACCTGCGGCCGGACATGACCACGGACAGCCTCCAGCTGTTCCTCAAGGACATCGGCAAGGTCCGCCTGCTCACCGCGCAGGAGGAGGTCGACCTCGCGCGCCGGATCGAGCGCGGCGACCTCGACGCGAAGCAGAAGATGGTCGAGTCCAACCTGCGCCTAGTCGTGTCGATCGCGAAGAACTATCGCAACCAGGGCCTGCCGTTCCTCGACCTGATCCAGGAGGGGACGCTCGGCCTGGTCCGCGCCGCCGAGAAGTTCGACTACCGCAAGGGCTTCAAGTTCTCCACGTACGCCACCTGGTGGATCCGCCAGGCGATCGCCCGCGCACTGGCCGACAAGGCGCGCACGATCCGCATCCCGGTGCACGTCGTCGAGAAGCTGAACAAGATCGGCCGCGCCGAGCGCAAGCTCGTCACCGAGCTCGGCCGCGAGCCCACGGCGGAGGAGATCGCCGACGTCACGGGCATCGAGCCCGACGAGGTCGAGTCGATCAAGCGCTCCGCCCAGGCCCCGGTCTCGCTCGAGAAGCCGGTCGGCGACGAGGAGGAGTCGGAGTTCGGCCAGTTCATCGCCGACGAGCGCGCGGAGTCGCCGTACGAGCGCGCCGCCGAGATCCTCACGAAGGAGGCGCTGCGCGAGGCGCTGGAGAACCTCTCCTACCGCGAGCGGCGCGTGCTCGAGCTGCGCTACGGGCTCGGCGGCGAGCACCCGCGGACGCTCGACGAGGTGGGCCGCACGTTCAACGTGACGCGCGAGCGCATCCGCCAGATCGAGAACCAGTCGCTCAAGAAGCTGCAGTCGCTCGCGGAGGCACAGAAGCTCCGCGACGTTGCCTGACCGCTCGCGCGTGACGTTCAGGTAGGGGTCCGGAACTCCGCCCGGGGCGGCGGGTTGAAGCAGCGTCGATGCCTGGCCGCTCCCTGCCCGGCGTCGTCGCCGGACTCGTGCTGGCGGCGGCGCTCCCCGTCGCCGCCCTCGCGGCCCCGCCGTCCAACGACGTGCCCGGCGGCTCGGCGTCCGGCCTGTTCATGCCGTACACGGCCGAGAACGGCGTCCCCACGATCCAGCAGGCGACCGCCGAGCTGGCCGAGGCCCATCCGGACGCCGGCGTGCCGCGCTGCCTCGGAGCGAAGTCGTTCGCGCGCACCGTCTGGTACCGGCTGCCGGAGTCGCAGATCGCGACGCAGCTGACGCTCGAGGCGACCGGCCGGACGCTGAACGTCGTCGACCTCGCCGCGTTCGTCCAGCCCGAGGTCACCCCGGCGCCGACACCCGCGCCGACCCCGGCGCCCTCGCCCACCCCGGCGCCGACCCCGGCGCCGTCGCCCACCGCCACCCCGGCGCCGGCCGCCAAGGCGGCCCAGGTCCAGTCCGCGATCTCCGAGCCCAACGCCTGCGACGGCGCCGGGGCCGGCGGCTCGGACGCCGCCGAGGAGCCCACGTCCGCGGTCACGCTGCGGGTGCCCGCCCGGCATCCCGTCCTGTTCCAGGTCGGCCGCCGCGGCGTCGTCGGCTCCGCCGACGACGAGCGCGCGTATCTGGCGCTCGAGGTCCTGCCGGTCGGGCCGCTGCCCGCCCCCTCCGGCGACCAGGCCGGCTCGAAGACCCCGGCGCTGCGCGGCACGCGCACGCACCGCGTGACGCTCGCCGGCGCGACGATCACCCAGGAGGACCCGGCCGAGCCGCCGTGCCCGAGCCTCGGCACGGTCTGGCGGCGCTTCGTCCCCGGCGCGACCGGCCGGCGCCTGATCACGGTCTCCGGCGGCGCCGCCCGCACGCTGACCGCGTTCGCGGGCAGCCGGCCGACCGGCGACAACGTGCTCGACTGCGTCAACCGCGCCGGCGCGGGCGACCTGCAGCTCAACGTGCCGGTCAAGCGCCACCGCCCCGTCTGGGTGCGGATCGGAGCCGATCAGACCGTGGGCGGCGAGAGCGCGAGCGTCAAGATCGACGACGGCGCCAACCGCACGGTCGTCGATGGCGGGCCGGGCGGCTTCGACCCGACGCCCGGCGGCCCGGGCGGCGGCCTGCCCACGGTCTGCGACCAGACCGACGTGACCCGCGCGCGCGTCAGCGGCCCGCGGCTGCGCGGCTCGGCCCACGCCTACGACGTCGCGGTCGTGGGCGTCCCGATCCGCGTCCGCGGCGCCTCGATCTGCGACGCCGAGCTGCGGCTGTTCGGGCCGGGCGGCAAGGTCTACGCCAAGGGCGTCGCCGTGCGGCTGAAGCCGGGCAGCAGCGTCGCCCGCCTGCCCCGGCTGCGCACGTTCAAGCCCGGCGCCTACCGGCTCGAGGTGCGGGGCGTCGACCTGCGCGACCGGCGGGTCGTCGTCAAGGGCAGCGTGACCGGGAGGCTCGGCCGGTGAGGCGCACCACCCGCCGCGAGCTGATCGTCGGCGCGACCGCCACCGCGCTCGCCTCGGCGGTCCCGCCCGCCTACGCGCGCCAGCACTCGCGCCGCGTCGGCGTCGGTCCCGGCGGCTTCGCCGACGGCGTCGCCACGGGCGAGCCGGGGTCGAAGGCGATCACGTTCTGGTCGCGCCTGCGCACCGATCACCCGCGCTCGGGCGCGAAGCTGGTCGTCGCCACCGACTCGCACTTCAAGGACGTCGTCGCCGTCACCAAGGTCCCGACCGGCCGCGGCGTGAACTGGACGCTCAAGACGCGCGTCGGCGGCCTCGAGCCCGATCAGGAGTACTTCTACCTGTGGCAGTCCGCCACCGCGCATTCCGAGGTCGGCCGCACGCGCACGATGCCGGTGCCCGGCTCGATCACGCCGTTGCGGATCGGCTTCTCGTCCTGCCAGCACTACTGCCAGGGGTACTACGGCGCGCACCTGGACGCCTCGCGCGCGGACCTCGGGCTGTACCTGTTCCTCGGCGACTACATCTACGAGCGCGGGCGCGTGCCGAACGGCGTGCGCGCCGACGGCATCGACGCGGTCGACCTGCCGACGTACCGCCGCAAATACCAGATCTACCGCTCCGACGAGGACCTGCGGGCGTTGCACCGGACGCTGCCGATGGCGCACATCTGGGACGACCACGAGGTCGAGAACAACTACTCAGACAACAACCCGGCGCCGGCCCCGGCGCAGCGGATCGCCGCCTACCGCGCGGCGTTCGAGTGGCTGCCGCGGATGGTCATGCCGTCCGACCGCTTCCGCATCTACAAGCAGCTCCCGCTCGGCGGCCTGGCCGACGTGTTCCTGCTCGACACGCGCCAGTACCGCACCGGCGACGACGACGGCCTGCCGCGCCACATCATGGACGAGGCGCAGATGCAGTGGCTCATCAACGGCCTGAAGACCTCGCGCGCCACCTGGAAGATCGTCGCCAACCAGGTCGTGGTGGCCCAGGATCCGTTCAACACCGGTGAGCGCGGCGACCAGTGGGACGGCTACGCGGACGACCGCGTCCGGCTGCTCGGGGAGCTCGAGCGCGCCGGCGTGCGCAACGTCGTCTTCCTCACGGGCGACGCGCACGTGTTCATGTGCAACTACCTCGCGTCGGACTTCCAGGCGTTCGCCGACAATCGCGACACGCAGGTCCCCGCCGGCGTCGAGTACGTCGGCGGGTCGGTCACCTCGCTGGGCGGCGACCGGCCGGAGTCCGAGGTCCAGGCCGCCGAGGCCTGGAACCAGGAGTTCAACGGTCACGACCACGGCTACGGGATCCTCAGCGTGACCCCCGACACCCTCGTCACCGAGTACCGCCGCACCGACATGTCCGTGCCCGGGGGCGTGACCCAGGCATTCGAGCGCTTCACCCAGCCGTCGGGCGCGAACCGGGTCACGCGCGAGACACTCGCCCCGTCGGTTCGTACCTGAGCCTCAAGCGCTGCGGCGCCCGTGCCGATGCAGGGGTCGATGTTCGACATCGACGACGCACTTCGCTACCTGATCGTCCACGAGGGATCCGACCTCCACCTGAAGGTCCCCACCCAGCCGATCGTCCGGATCCACGGCAAGATGATCCCGATCGAGGGTTCCGAGCGGCTGAAGGCCGAGGACACGGAGCGCGTCCTGCGCGAGATCCTCCACGACCCGAACAAGCTGGCCGAGTTCGACTCCGAGAACGAGGTCGACTTCTCTTACCAGCTCGAGGGCCTGTCCCGCTTCCGCGTCAACGCCTTCCGCCAGCGCGGCCACATCTCGATGGTCATGCGCGCGATTCCGGTGAACATCAAGTCCGTCGACGAGCTGCTGCTGCCGCCGGTCGTCAGCCGGCTGGCCGAGGAGGAGCGCGGGATCATCCTGCTCACCGGCACCACCGGCTCCGGCAAGTCGACGACGCTCGCGGCGATGATCGACCACATGAACCGGACGATGCACAAGCACATCGTCACGATCGAGGA
>JAXDHL010000158.1:0-3569 GCA_034664525.1 Solirubrobacteraceae bacterium | reverse complement strand
ACCCGTACATCAACGTCGATCCCGGCACGATGTCGCCGTTCCAGCACGGCGAGGTGTTCGTGACCGAGGACGGCGCGGAGACCGATCTCGACCTCGGCCACTACGAGCGCTTCACGGACGCGAACACGTCGCGCGGCTCGAACGTCACGGCCGGGGCGATCTACCACTCGGTCATCCGCAAGGAGCGCCGCGGCGACTACCTCGGCGGCACGGTGCAGGTCGTCCCGCACGTCACCGACGAGATCAAGCACCGCATCCGGCTGATCGCGGACTCCCAGGACGTCGACGTCGTGATCACGGAGATCGGCGGGACGGTCGGCGACATCGAGTCGCTGCCGATGCTGGAGGCAATCCGGCAATTCCCGGTCGACGTCGGGCGCAACCGCTGCATGTTCGTCCACCTCACGCTCGTGCCGTACATCGGACACGCCGGGGAGCTCAAGACCAAGCCGACGCAGCACTCGGTCAACGAGCTGCGCCGCATCGGCATCCAGCCGGACATGCTGATGGCCCGGTCCGAGGGCGGGCTGTCGCTCGACATCCGCAAGAAGATCGCGCTGTTCGCCTCGCTGCCCGTGGAATCGGTGATCTCCGCGCGCGACGTGGACAACATCTACAAGGTGCCGCTCGGCTTCCACGCCGAGGGCGTGGACGACACGATCCTCGACCACTTCGGCATGGAGGCGCCGCCCCCGGAGCTGACGGACTGGCAGCGCCTCGTCCGCTCGTCGTCGGACGCGCAGGACCGTCCGCCGGTCCGGATCGCGCTCGTGGGGAAGTACGTCCAGCTCGAAGACGCCTACCTGTCGGTCGTCGAGGCGCTGCGGCACTCGGGCTTCCAGCACGGCTGCGGCATCGAGATCGACTGGGTGGACTCGGAGACGCTGGACGACGCGGAGGTCCGCGCGCGACTGGAGGAGGCCGACGGCATCCTGATCCCCGGCGGCTTCGGGGTGCGCGGGATCGAGGGCAAGATCGTCGCCTCGCGGATCGCGCGTGACCTGAAGATCCCGTACCTGGGCGTCTGCCTCGGCATGCAGATGGCGGTCGCGGACTTCGCCCGCCACGTCGTCGGCATGGACGGCGCGAACTCGACGGAGTTCGACCCGGAGACCCCGTACCCCGTCATCGACCTCCTGCCGGAGCAGAAGGAGGTCGCCGACATGGGCGGCACGATGCGCCTGGGGGCGGACCCGATCAAGCTCCATGAGGGCACGCTGGCCCGCGAGATCTACGGCGAGGCCGTGATCTACGAGCGCCACCGTCATCGCTACGAGGTCAACAACTTCCTGCGCCGGCGGCTGGAGAGCGAGGGCCTGATCATCTCCGGCACGTCGCCGGACGAGCGCCTGGTGGAGATCGTCGAGCTGCGCGACCATCCGTACTTCGTCGCCTCCCAGTTCCACCCGGAGTTCAAGTCGCGCCCGCAGCGGCCCGCGCCGCTGTTCCGGGAGTTCGTCCGGGCGGCGCTGGAGTACAAGAACGCGCGCCACGGCGCGGCCCGCAGCGTCGAGCCGGCGGAGACCGGCGAGTTCGACGCCGCGTCGGCCGAGCAGGCGGGCGGGCGCTTCGCTCGCGAATAGGCGGCTGCACGTGAGGCCCGCGTCGGAGGCCGAGCAGGCGCGGCTGAGCGACACGTTCGTCGCGCTGTGCCGCATCCGCAGCCCGTTCGGGGCCGAGAAGGCGAGCTCGGACGCCGTCCGCGCGCAGCTCGAGGCCATGGGCCTGGAGGTCACCGAGGACGCCGCCGCCGGTCCGGCCGGGGCCGAGTGCGGCAACCTGCTGGCGCGCATCCCCGGGCGCGACCCGGATCGCTGGGCGCTGCTGTGCGCGCACGTGGACACCGTCGAGCCGGTCGCCGCGGTCGAGCCCGTGGTCGTCGACGGCTACTGGGAGAACGCGAACGCGGGCATCCTCGGCGCCGACAACAAGGCGGCGATCGCGGTCATGCTGGAGGTGGCGCGACGGGCGTCGATCGAAGGCTCCCCAGTGGGCATCGAGCTGCTGTTCACGGTCTCCGAGGAGAACGCGCTGGCCGGGGCGAAGGCGTTCGACGTCTCCCAGCTGCGCTCGGCGTTCGGTTACGTGTTCGACCACGCGACGCCGATCGGCGAGGTGATCGTCGCGTCGCCGACCTACTTCCGCGTCGGCGCCGAATTCCGTGGTGCCGCGGCGCACGCCGGCATGCGCCCCGAGGCCGGCCGGTCGGCGATCCTGGCCGCCGCGCACTCGATCGCCCTGATGCCGCACGGCCGGCTCGACGACGAGACCACCGCCAACGTCGGCTACATCCACTCCGGCGTCCCGGCGGCCACGAACGTCGTGCCCGCGCACTGCTCGCTGCTCGCCGAGACGCGGTCGGTGGACCCGGACCGCGTCGAGGAGGTCGTGGCCCGGATGGTCGACGCGCTGCACGACGGCGCCGCCCACGCCGAGTGCGACGTCGACGTCACCGTCGAGAAGCTGTTCACCGGCTACCGCCTCAAGCCGTCCGAGCCGGCGATCGTCGCGGCCGAAGCGGCGCTGGCGGCGTGCGGCTACGAGCCCACGCGGATCGTCACCGGCGGCGGCGCCGACGCGAACGCCTTCGTCGCCGGCGGCTTCACCTGCGTCAACCTGGCCAACGGCACCGAGCGCCCGCACCAGCCGGACGAGCGCGTCGCCGTCGCCGCGCTCGAGGGGATGCTCGACGTCGCCCTCGCGCTGCTCGACGCCGTGGCCGAGTTGCCATGATGGCCGCCGCATGAGCGCCCGGTTCGACCGCATCGGCTCCGAGATCGTCTACGAGGGCAAGATCGCCACGGTCCGCCGCGACCGCTTCCGCTACGACGACGGCGAGGAGGCCGAGCGCGAGATCGTGTCGCACCCCGGCGCGGTCGCCGTGGTCGCCCACGACGACGAATCCATCTACCTCGTCCGCCAGCCGCGCGAGGCGATCGGCGTCCCCGACCTGCTCGAGATCCCGGCCGGCAAGCTCGACGTCGAGGACGAGCAACCCGAGGACAACGGCCGCCGCGAGCTCGCCGAGGAGATCGGCAAGGCCGCCGACCACTGGGAGCTGCTCAAGACCTACTGGAGCTCCGCCGGCTTCACCGACGAGCAGGTCCACGTCTACCTCGCCACCGGCCTGCACGACGTCGAGCAGCCGGACTCCGGCGAGGACGAGCGGATCGAGATCGTCGCCTGGCCGCTCAGCGACCTCGACGGGCTGATCGATGCCTGCGCGGACGCGAAGTCGCTGATCGGCCTGCTCGAGCTCCGCCGCCACCGGGAAAAAGGGGACAGGCACCGTTTTCCCGCCCAGCGGCGCTGAACCAAGCGTTGCAGCGGGCAGGCCCCGGGCCGCCGGGCGGCGAACACCCCGTCATGGCGGTGACCGCGCCCACCTCGATCGAGCCGCACCTGCTCGACTTCCTGGCCTATCTGGAGTTCGAGCGCGGCCTCAGCCGCAACACGCTCGAGGCCTACCGCTCCGACCTCCTGCAGTACGGCGCGTACCTGCGCGAGCACGGCATCGACCCGCTGCACGTCACCCACAGCCAGCTGTCGGACTTCCTGAGCGGGCTGGC
>JAXDHL010000157.1:0-8052 GCA_034664525.1 Solirubrobacteraceae bacterium | reverse complement strand
ACGGGGTGGACAACTTCCCGACCCGCTACCTGCTCAACGACGCCACCGTGCGCCTGCAGATCCCGGTCGTGTCGGCCTCGATCCTCGGCTTCGACGGCCAGCTGTCGGTGTTCAAGCCCTACGAGGGGCCCTGCTACCGCTGCCTGTACCCGGTCCCGCCGCCGGCCGAGCTGGCCCCGTCCTGCGGCGCCAACGGCGTGCTCGGCGTGCTGCCGGGGACCATGGGCCTGCTGCAGGCGACGGAGGTCGTGAAGCTGATCACCGGCGCCGGCGAGCCACTGGTGGGCCGCCTGCTGCTCTACGAGGCGCTCGGCGCGACGTTCACCGAGCTCAAGGTCCGCCGCGACCCCGAGTGCGAGATCTGCTCGCGGCCGCCGGAGGACATCACCGACGACGAGCTGGGCGTCTTCCCGGACTACGAGGCGTTCTGCGCCGCGGCCGGCTAGCGGTAGATTGCCCGGCCCTATGGCCAATGTGAAGATTCCGCCGGTCCTCCGCCCGTCCGTGGGCGGCGAGAAGGAGGTCCAGGCGCCGGGCGGCAACGTCGGCGAGGTGCTGCGCGCCCTCGCCGAGGCCCATCCGGCGACCGAGTCCCAGCTGTTCTCGGGCGAGGGGCAGCTGAACCGCTACGTCAACGTCTACCTCAACGACGAGGACGTGCGCGTGCTCGACGGCCTCGACACCGGGGTCGGCGACAGCGACACGATCGTGATCCTGCCGGCCATGGCCGGCGGCGCCGCGTAGGGCGCTCAGTCCGTCCGGACGATGTAGACCGAGCAGGGCGCGCGGTGACTGACCGCGTTCGGCACCGAGCCGAGCAGCCGCCGCGGCCCGCGCATCCCGCGCGAGCCGACCACGATCGTGTCGGCCTGCTCGTGCTTGGCGACGTCGAGGATCGATTCCGCGGCGCTGCCCAAGACGGCCCGGAACTCGCACTCGACGCCCTTCGCATGCAGGTCGGCCTCGGCGACCCGCAGCGCCTCGACCGCCGCCTCGCGGCCGTCGTCGGCCACGTGGACCGCCGCCTCCGGCGCCATCGCCGCCAGCGTGGCCGGCCCGTAGGCGCTGACGACGACCACACGCTGTTGCATTCCCTTCGCGAGCCGCGCCGCCTCCAGCACCGCCGCCCGAGCTCCTGCGGATCCGTCCGTGCCCACCACGATCGCTGACATACGGCTACCCAACCAGGACGCGGACCCGCCTGCAAGCCGCGTCAGCGGCGCAGGAAAAGACCCCGGACGATCTCGTAGACCTGGCGCGTGAACGGCGGTCCGGGCGGCCCGTCGTAGGCGCCGCGGCGGACCTTCGGCCACTGTGACGCGATCTCCGCCCCGAACAGCGCGATGTTGGCCGCCACGAAGACGAAGACGAGGAACGCGATCACCGATCCGAGCGACGCGTAGACCGCGCCGTAGTTGGCGAAGTGGGTCAGATACACCGTGAAGCCCAGCTTGGCCAGCTCGTAGCCGACCGCCGCCACGAGCACCCCCGGCCAGGTGTCGCGCAGCTTCTGGCGCTTCGCGGGAACGACGCGGAACAGCGCGGCGAAGATGAAGATCGCCAGGATGAGCGGGATCACGCGGCCGGCGTCGATCAGCACCCGGGTGATCACGCCGCCGGCCCCGCGGATCACCTCGTCCGCATGGCGGGAGATGCTCGAGCGGATCTCGTCGGCGAGCGTCAGGGCGAACGACAGCGTCACGAGCACGCCGAACGCGAGCACCATCGCGAGGTCCCACAGCTTGGCCTGGACGGGCGGCCGCTGCTCCTCGGCGTCGAACGCGGCGTTGAGCGCCTGGCGGATCGCGCCCATCACGCCGCTGGCCGCGAACAGGAGCGTCAGCACGCCGAGCACGGAGAAGCCGGCGACGTCGCGCGTGACCTGCAGCAGCAGGGTCTCGAGCTGGCGGCGGCCGCCGTTCGCGGTCAGCGGCAGGTTGTTGAGCAGGAAGTCGACGACCTGGACGCGCACCTGCGCGTTGTTGGCGACGATGCCGAGCACCGCGACGCAGAGGATGGCCAGCGGGAACACGCTGAACAGCGCGTAGAACGAGATCGCCGCCGCCCGCTGCGTGTCGCCGTGGGTGAAGAACTGCCGCACGCCCTGCTCGAGCAGCTGGCCGACGCGGCGGGCCGCGAGCGACAGGCGGCGGCCGGCAGCCCGGCGGCGGGTCCCGGCGGACTCGGCCATGCAGACAGTGTTACGCGCGGATTGCCCCTATCCTTTTTGAAGTCATGGCAGGAGAGCTGAAGAACCGTCCGTGCGGCGGCCGCTATGGCGACATCGTGCAGGCCATCGGCAACACGCCGCTGGTCGAGCTCAAGCGCCTCTCACCGAAGCCCGGCGTGCGGATCTGGGCAAAGCTGGAGTCCCATAACCCGACGGGGTCGGTCAAGGACCGGGTCGCGCGGGCGCTGATCGAGGACGCGGAAGACCGCGGCGCGATCGAGCCGGGGCAGACGATCCTCGAGCCGACCTCCGGCAACACCGGCATCTCGCTGGCGATGATCTGCTCCCGCAAGGGCTACCGCCTGAAGGTCGTCATGCCCGACAACGTGACCCCCGAGCGCACGCAGCTGCTGCACATGTACGGGGCGGAGATCGTGTACTCGCCCGGCGACCAGGGCTCCAACGGCGCCGTCGCCATGGCGCTGGAGATGGCGCAGTCCGACGCCTCGTACTACATGCCCTACCAGTTCGGGAATCCGGCGAACCCGGCCGCGCACTACAACGGACCCGCGCTCGAGATCCTCGAGGAGCTCGACGAGGTGTCGGCGTTCGTGGCCGGCCTCGGCACGGGCGGGACGCTGATGGGCAACGGCCGGCGCCTGAAGGAGGAGCTCGGGGACGCGGTGAAGATCGTGGCCGCCGAGCCGATGCAGGGCGAGCCCGTGCAAGGCCTGCGCTCGCTCGAGGACGGCTTCATCCCGCCGATCATCGACCTCTCCGTCCTGGACCGGAAGATCTTCGTCACCAACCACGACGCGATCGTGTGGACGCGCAGGCTGCTGGCCGAGGAGGGCATCTTCGCCGGCGTCTCCAGCGGCGCGATCGCCTCGATCGCGGTCCGGATCGCGAACGAGATGGACGAAGGGAACATCGTCTTCATCGTCTGCGACGACGGCTGGAAGTACCTCTCGAGCGGGCTCTACACCAAGCCCGTCGAGGAGCTCGAGGCGCTCGAGTCGACGCTCTGGTGGTAAGGCGCCGCCTGTTGCTCGCCGGTGCGGCGAGCGCCGGCGCGCTGCTCTCCGGCTGCGGCAGCTCCGCGTCCGGCGGCGGCAATGGCGACGGGCGGCGCGAGAGCGAGGCCGACCGGGCCGGCGACATCGAGCTGATCGGCGGGCTGCTGGTGCTCGAGCGGCAGTCCGTGGCGCTCTACACGCACAAGCCGGGCCGGCTGTTCCGCCGCCTGGCGGCGCATGAGCGCGAGCACGTCGCGCAGCTCGAGGAGGAGCTGCGCCGCCGCGGCGTGACCGCCAAGCCACAAGGCTGGATGGGGCGTGGCGGCACGCCGCTGGAGCTCGCCCGGAGGGTCGAGGAGACGTCGATCGCCGCCTATCTCGACGCGCTGCCGAAGGTCGTCGACGCCGGCTTGCGGGGCGTGCTGGCCACGATCGTCGCCGCCGAGGCCTCCCACCTCGCCGAGGTCCGCCGCGCGCAGGGGCTCGTCCCGGCCGACCAGTCGTTCGTGACCGGACGGCGGTCGCTGTGAGCATGACGCGCCGGCGCGCGCTCGCCGCCGCCGTCGCGGCGCCGGTCGCCGCCCGCGCGGCGCGCGCCGGCGCCGCCGGGCTGACCGGTGACGCCGCCGTCCTGCAGCCGATCCACCGCGACGAGATGTTCGCGCTCGCCGCCTACCGGGCGGCCGCCGTCTCCCCGTCCGCGCGTGTGCGCGAGATCGCCGTCCGCTTCCGGCGCCACGAGGCGCAGCACGTGGCCGCGCTGGCCACGTCGCTGGAGGCGCTGGGCGCGCCGCGCTTCGCGCCCCCGGGCGGCGCCGCCGGGCTGGACCGCGAGGCGCAGCGGCTCGGCATCGCGCCGCTGTTCAGCGAGGTGCGCACGCCGGACGAGCTGCTCGGGTTCCTGCTGGCGGTCGAGCAGCGCCTGATCGCGGACTGGGTGCGCGCCCACGGCGGGCTCGGCGACGCCAACCTGATCCAGGCCGCCACGCAGGTCCTGGCGTGCCAGGGCGAGCACGTGACCGTGCTGCGCCGCGCGCTCGGCCGCGACCCGCTGCCGCACGCGTTCGAAACCGGCGCCACCTAATGACTCGATGAGTGTCGCCCCGATGGGCCCCACAGGGGGTACCCTGGGATGCGTAGGCCTTCTCCCGACGATCGGACTCTGCTGTGTTCAGCGGCATCGGCTTCCCGGAA
The DNA here is from genome assembly GCA_034664525.1 of Solirubrobacteraceae bacterium. Lineage (GTDB taxonomy): Bacteria > Actinomycetota > Thermoleophilia > Solirubrobacterales > Solirubrobacteraceae > DATLGB01. The sequence goes on along the minus strand of JAXDHL010000157.1, from coordinate 3,672 downwards.
CTGCTCATCGTGCTGGTCATCGCGCTCATCGTCCTGGGCCCGAAGAAGCTGCCCGAGGTCGGGCGCTCCCTCGGCAAGGGGATGCGGGAGTTCAAGGACTCCATCTCCGGCCTCTCCTCGGACGACGACGATGACGACGTGAAGCACATCCCGGCCCAGTCGACGACTGCGGCGTCGACCCCGTCGACCCCCACGTCGACCACCCACACCAACACCACGTCGTAGACCAGGCGGCACGCTATCGTGCCGCCGCCATGCGGATCGCCCAGTCGCTGATCGACGAGATCGTGGCGCACGCGCTCGAGGAAGCCCCGAACGAGTGCTGCGGAATGATCGCCGCGCGCGCCGGGGAGGCCGTCGAGGTCCACCGCGCCCGCAACGCCGCCGCGAGCCCGCTGCGCTACGAGATCGACGGCATGGAGCAGTACCAGCTCCAGACGGCGATCGAGGACGCCGGGAACGACCTCGGCGCGATCTACCACTCCCACACCCGCTCGGCGCCCTATCCGTCCCAGACGGACATCAACCTCGCGTTCTATCCCGAGTCGCTGTACGTGATCGTCGGGGTCCAGAAGCGCGACGCCCCCGAGGTCAAGGCCTACCGCATCGAGGACGGCCAGGTCTCGGAGACGACGCTCGAGGTGGTCTAGTGAGCGCTCTCGTGTGCCCGGCGTGTCACACGAGCCAGGCGGACGACGAGCGCTTCTGCGCCCGCTGCGGGATGCCGCTCGTGCTCGCCGACGCCACCGAGCCGCCGCTGACCGAGCGCCGCGAGCGCGCGCGCAAGGTCTCCCCGCAGTACGCCGAGGGGGAGCTGGTGAAGGTCGGCTGGGCGCGCAACCAGGCCGAGGCGGAGCTGATCGCCGGGATGCTGCTCGAGGAGGGCATCCCATCCGTCACGCGCCGCTCGGGCGGTTTCGACGTGCCGGACTTCCTGGCCGCCGGGCCGCGCGACATCCTCGTCGCCGCGTCCGGGGAGGACGCCGCCCGCGACCTGCTGCGGACGACCGCCCCGGCGGGGGCCGCGCCGCGCCCGCGCCGCCCGGCGCCGGCGTGGGTTCGCGCGCTGGCGCTGCTGCTGGTGCTGGTGACGATCGCGATCGTGGTCGCCGGCGTGATCAACGCGCTGCTGGCCTGACCGCGCGCCCCAGCTGCGCGCGCCAGGTGCCCTCGGTGTGGCGCAGGGCACGGCCCTGGAAGGCGAGCTCGAGTGCCTTCGCCGGGCCGTCGGCCAGCGGCGAGCACGCGAGCGCCACGGCTGCGCGCTCGCCCTCCTCGCGGGCCACCATCTCGTACAGGGAGCCGGCCAGCAGCGGCGCGTCCGCGCGGCCGGGCGGGAACGATGGGGGCGACCCTTCGCGCAGCCGCCGCGCGATCACCGGCCGGACATGGCGCGACTGGCCCGAGAAGTACTGGCCGGCGCCCTCGATCAGCCACGCCCAGCGCAGGTAGCGCCCCCACGCGCGCGCGCCCCAGGGCGGCGGCAGGCCGGGGTTCGAGGCCGCCACGATCCGCTTGGCCAGCAGCGCGCCGGGCGCCAGCATCAGCATCTCCAGCGAGCCCTCGACGTTCGACGCGCGCTTGGCCAGCACCCGCGGGGCGAGCAGGTGCAGCTCGTGCTCGCCCGTCCAGCCGACGAGATAGCGCCGCCCGGCCGGGGCGGTCATCCGCCGCAGCGCGGGCAGCATCGGCGCCGCGGCGTCGAGCTGGGCCTCGGTCGAGTGCAGGACGACCGACAGCTCCCCGACCCGGCCGTCGAACAGTCGCTCGAGGTGCACCCGCGTGCCCTCGAGCGCGCGCAGGACCAGTTCCGCGTCAGGTGTGTCGCGGGCGTCGTGACGCGCCGTGAAGGTCTCCGAGGCGGTCTCCTGCCAGCTCACGGGACGTTGCCGCCGGCGGCGCGAGGGGCGCCGCCGGCTGAGCTGACGATGTGCGTCAAACGAGCGCGGGCACGGCCACCTGGGTGGAGCCGTTGCCCTCGGCGATCATGCCGATCTGCTCGGAGGCGCGCTCGAACTCCTCGTCGGAGAGCACGGGCGTGCCCTCGAACGGGAGGTCGCGGGTGATCTCCAGGAACGACCGGCAGCCGCCGAAGTCGTCGCGGACCTTGACGGTGACGGGACGGGGGATGCGGTACGTGCGCAGGAGCACGACGTGCAGCGGATGGCGGCGCTTCCACGAGAGCCGCTTCTCCGCGTAGTCGGGCGTCCAGACGTAGTACGGCGACAACGCGTCGACGGCGCGGCGGTCGGTGACGGTCCAGGCGCCGGCGACCTCGGCCCAGGCCCGGATCCGCACGCGATCCGGCTGCGGGATGCCGCCGTCGGCGGTCAGCGCCCACGCCGGCGGCTCGCCGTCGGCCCACACGCCCTCCTCGAGGGCGCGCCGCATCTCGGGCTGATGGCTCTCGCGTACGAGATCGCACCGCTGGTGGTCGAAGGTCGGGTACAGGAAGAACCGGTTGTGATCCAGTTCGAACTGCTTGGTGGGCTCATGGACGCCACCCTTGCGCAGGGTGAGCAGCTGCTCACCTTCCGCGAGAGCGCGCACAGTGACGGCCCATTCCTTAAAGGCAATTGGCATAGGGGAGGGGGGTAGGCGGACAGCCTGCGATGGAGGCCTCAGACGTTCACAGGAAGGTGACCAGAGACCGGGAGTCACATACTAAGCACAAGCTCCCGGAATCGCAAAATGTGCCTGCTAGATATTGGTTTTTACCGGTTGACGCGGCGTCAGTGAGCGGTACCTCACGCGGCGTCCGTACCCACCTTCTGTGGCGTTCAACCGTGCCTCGTCAATCGTCAACCACGGCGCGGATGTGCCCCAGGACGTCCATCGGTTTCTCGTCGGCGACGTAGTGCCCCGCGCCCGCGATGACCGCCGTGCGCAGGTCGGTCGCGTGCCCCTCCGCGCCGGCGATGCGGGCGGGGCCGATCACCGGATCGTGCTCGCCGGTCGCGAGCAGGATCGGCATCGCCAGCCGCCGGTTGGCGTAGCGGCCGCGCAGCAGGGCCGGCAGCTCGCGGGTCAGGAACGTGCGGTAGATCGCCGAGGTGGCCCGGCCGTGGTCGGGGCGGGCCCACTGCTCGGCGTACAGGCGCTCGTCCTGCGGGTCCCAGCGGAAGCCGGGAGCGGCGCCCCGGCGCAGGACCTGGCGCATCAGGTGGGTGTTGGCGACCATCAGGCGGCCGAGGCCGGGCGTCGCGAGCGGCAGCTGGTAGGCCGTGCGCAGCAGCGCAAGCGGATCGGAGCGGTCGGCCGTGATCCAGGGATGCACGATCGAGAAGATCGCCATCCGCTCGACCCGCTCGGGGATCCGGATCGCGGCCAGGAACGCGGTCAGGCCGCCCCAGTCGTGGCCGACCAGCGTGCACGCGTCGATGCCGAGCTCGTCGAGCAGGCGCTCGACGTCGCAGGCGAGGCCCATCTTCGAGTAGCGGCCCTCAGGGGCCTCGCTCCAGCCGAACCCGCGCAGGTCCGGCGCGTAGACGCGGTGGGTCTTCGCCAGGTCGGGGATGATCCGGCGCCAGATCCACCAGTTCTGCGGCCAGCCGTGCAGCAGCACGATCGGAGGGGCGTCGCGGTCGCCGGCGGTCGCGACATGCCAGCGGGCGCGGTCGACGCGGACATCGGTGTGGACGACGCCGGGAAGCGGGGGCGGTTGCGCGGGGA
>JAXDHL010000156.1:0-2697 GCA_034664525.1 Solirubrobacteraceae bacterium | reverse complement strand
GTCGCCGACCCACGGCCGGTAGCGTCGCGCGCCGATCGTCTTCAGCAGCCAGAGCAGCCAGACGTAGACGAAGAAGCACATGAACACCGTCGGCGCTGCTCCGCGTGCGGCGTCATAGCTGTCGATGAGGAATGTGAACATGAGCGTCTACTGCCGACCGAGGAGCCATGCGAAGACGATGTGGTTGTCGACGTAGTGGCCGGTCGACGTGTCGAACGCGCCGCCGCACGTGATCAGCCGCAGCGTCGGCCGCTTCGTGTGGCGGAACACGAGCTTCGTCGGGAAGCGTCGCTTCGACGCGTTGCGGGAGCTCGTGACGACGAAGCGGAGCATCCGTCCGTCTGAAAGCCGCAGCCGGATTCTGTCGCCGCGAGTGAGCGCCGGCAGCCTGTAGAAGATGCCCGGCCCCGAGACCGAGTCGACGTGGCCCACGATGACGGCTGCGCCGATCTCGCCGGGCTCAGGCCCGGGCCGGAACCAGCCCGTTTCGGAGAAGGATGTGGGCACCTGCATCGTCTGGTCGCTGTTGAGGCCGAGCGGAATGACGCGGGCTGAGACGCCGATGGCGGGGATCTCGAGGTGCACCGGACGCGGCTCCTGGATCGCGCGCGGCTTCGGTGGAGGGGGGTTTGTTTCCTCGGCGGCCGCCGGCGCGCGTCGCCGCGCCGGATCGCGGAGTGCGGGTGCGACCGGCGCCGGGAGGAGGCGTTGCAGTTGCGCCTGCTCGTCGAGCTTCGGCGGGCCGCCGCCGTCGAGCCTGAACAAGAACGCGACGGCCACGAGGCCGATCCCGCCGAGAGCCAGCACCGCCTCCCGGAGGCGGCGGTGCTGGCGGCTGCGCAGCGGGACCGGCCTCTGCCTCACGGCTAACCGTTCGACCGGCGGCGGGCCGGGACGAGACCCGAGCCAGCGGCGACCAGTAGGAGCATGCCCCCGCCCGCGAGCACGATCGCGATCGTGTTCGCCGGCGATGACGTGACGGCCATGCCGCCGGCACCTGCCTGGATGCCGCCCCTCGCGAGGGTCGTCTCGACACCGAGGACACCGTGCGTCGGCGTGTGCCGGGTCGTGGCCCGCGTGTGCTGGGGCGTGAACGTGGCGCCCAGAACACCGCCGCTCGAGCCGTTCTTGCCGTTCTTGCCGTTCTTGCCGGCGGCCCCCTGCGGACCAGCCGAGCCCTCCGGGCCTGCGCTGCCCTGGGGGCCGGCGGGGCCGGCGGGGCCCTGCGAGCCGGCGGGGCCTTGCGAGCCGGCGCCGCCCTGGGGGCCGGCGGGGCCTTGCGAGCCGGCGGGGCCCTGGGAGCCGGCGGGACCCTGCGGGCCGGCGACCTCCCCGACCTTCGTCGGGCCCGGCGCATTGTCGTCCTCGCCCGCGAAGCTCGCCGGAGCGAACGCAAGGCCGAGCACGATGATCAGGGCTGCCACAGGCAGCAGCCGAAGTTCGGAGCGAATGCTCACTCCTGACCTCCTTGATAGGGAATTAACCAACAACACCGACGGTAATCGCGAGGTCGAGAAACGACCAAAAGAAAAGTCAATCACCTGATATCGAGACAGAGAATGACCATGGGAATTATCCGACGAGTATTCGCCCGCATTTCTGCGGGGAATGGGGTAACGAGGGGAATGCCCGGCCTACGCGCTGAGTGGGAGCTCGCGGAGACCGAGCGTCGCAGCGACCTCGCGGATCGGCCGGTCGAGGTCGAGGGCGATCTGGACGAAGGACGCCACCGAGACCTCCGCCGGGCCCGCCCGGGTGACGAGCCCGACGCTCGTGGTCGGCGCGGGTGCCGCAAGTGGGACGAAGCCCACGCCGGCGGTGCGGTAGCGGTCGGCTGCGGATGCCGGGAGAAGCGAGATCCCCGCGCCGCTCGCGACGAGCAGCAGAGCAAGCTCGATCATCGGCGCGGCCGTCTCGATCAGCTCAGGCGCGACGCCCGCTGCACGCACGCCTGCAATCGCCGCGTCATAGAACGCCGGGTTGGTCGCGCGCGGGAGCAGGACCAGCGGCGTTCCGGCAAGGTCGGAGAGCGAGAGCTCGTCACGGCCGCTGAGCACATGTCGGTTGGACACCGCCGCAACCGTCTGCTCGACGGCGAAGGTCGTGATCTCGAGGCCGACCGCATCCGTCGGCAGCCCGACGACCGCGAGGTCGAGCCGGCCGGTGCGCACGTCCTCGACCGCCCGGCGCGCCTGCATCACCTCCGGCACGATCTCGATCCCAGGGTTCCGCGAGGCGAATGCCGTGATCGCCCGAGGCAGCACCGGGGGGATCGAGTCTGCGACGTGGCCGAGACGAAGCCGGCCGGCGACGCCGCTGCGGACGTTGCGGGCCATCCGCGCCGCCTCGTCCGCGTGTCGCAGGAGGCGTCGCGCCTCGTCGAGGAAGAGCGAGCCAGCACCCGTGAGCGCGACGCCGCGCTTCGTGCGGTGGAAGAGATCGACGCCGATCTCGAGCTCGAGCTTGCGGACCTGCTGGCTGAGCGCGGGCTGCGCAAGGTGCAGGCGCTCGGCCGCGCGCCGGAAATGCAGCTCCTCGGCGACGGCGACGAAGTAGCGAAGACGACGGAGTTCCATGAGAGCATGCTGTCGGAGCGCCGCCCGTTCGGCGTCGGCCGGCCAGCGTCACTTTTTCGGTACGCCGTCCGGTGCACGTCTACGCCGCGCGCGGTAGCGCCCTGACGAGCTGCTCGACGAC
>JAXDHL010000155.1:0-3960 GCA_034664525.1 Solirubrobacteraceae bacterium | reverse complement strand
ATCCTGAAGGGCGTGGTCGACGCGGGGGCGTTCGTGAAGGGCGAGTGGGGCGCCGAGATCGTCGACGTGCTGGCGCCCCAGGAGGGCGACCTGGTCCTCGAAGGCAAGCGCGGCCTGGACTCGTTTGCCACGACGAACCTCGACTTCATCCTGCGGGGCCGCGGCATCACGACGATCGCGCTCGGCGGCTTCCTGACGAACTGCTGCGTCGAGTCGACGATGCGCACCGGCTACGAGAAGGGCTACCACGTCATCACGCTGTCGGACTGCGTCGCTGCGGCGTCCGTCGAGGAGCACCAGAACGCGATCAAGTTCAACTATCCGATGTTCTCCGAGGTGATGACCTCTCGGGACTTCGCCGAGCAGCTGGCGGGTGCGGCGACGGTCGCTCAGTGACAGAGCGGCAGCGTGGCGTTCACGACGGTGCCGCCGCCGGGCCGGCTGTCGATGTCGAGCCGTCCTCCAAGCGCGGTCGCCCGGTCGCGCAGCCCGATCAGCCCGTGACCGTCCGGATCGGCACCTCCCATCCCGTCGTCGCGAACCTCGACGTGTAGCACCGCGTCATTCACGACCGCCCTGACCAGGGCCTTGCGAGCCTCCGCATGCTTGACGACGTTCGTGAGCGACTCGGCCACGATGAAGTAGGCACATCTTTCGATCTCCGCCGGGAACCGCTGCGCAGGGACATCTACTTCAATCGGGAGGTCGAGTCGCGCCGCGACCGCGTCGACGCCGGCCCTGAGGCCGCCGTATGTGAGTGATGCCGGAAGGATGCCGTGAGCCAGCTCGCGCAGCTCGGCGTTCCCCCGCTGTGCCTGCTCGAGCGCCTCGCCGACGAGCGACGCCGCCTCTCCATCGCTGCCTCGGAGCGCCCGCTCAGCGAGCTTCAGCGTCACGATGGTGTGCACCAGCCGTTGCTGTGCGCCGTCGTGCAGGTCGCGCACCACCCGCCGGCGGGCCTCGTCCGCCTCGGTGACGAGACGTGCCCGCGACGCGTCGAGCTGGTCGCGGCTGTCAGCGTTCGCGATGGCGGTGTCGAGCAGTTCGCTGAACTGCGCCATCCGCTTCTCGGTATCGGCCGGCGGCGACTGCTCGCCCTTCCAGGTCGCGACCGCGACGCCCCAAAGCCGGCCGTCGACGACGATCGGCGCCCCGACGCTCGCGCGCACACCGATGCTGCGGCCAATCTCGGCGATGGCGCCATGCGCTCGGTCGCGATGGTCCATCCGCGCGGGGCGCCCGGCGCGGCGCACGATCGTCGTCACGTTCTCCCCGCCGTGGTCGACCCGCGTGCCCGGCGGCACCCTGCGCGGATCCGAGCCGCGATGGGCGACCACCGTGGCCTCGGCGCCGGACTCGTAACGGCTCAGCGTCACCGCGTCGGCGCCGAGCATCCGCTCCATCTCCGCAGCCACGGCGTCCAGGACCGCGTTCGGCGAGGCCCCCTGCGCGACCAGCGTTGCCACCCGCCGCAGCGCCGACTGCTCCTCGGCGAGCTGGCTGAGTGCTTCGCGCGACTCGAGGTTCGCAATCGCGGTTGCAATCAGCCCGGTGAACGGCTCCAGTCGCTGCTCGGTGCCGATGGGCAGCGGCTTGTCCATCGACGCGACGGTCACCGCACCCCAGCGACGGCCCTCCACGACGATCGGACTGGCAACCGTCGAGACGACGCCCAGGCGCTCTCCAGCTTCGGCAACCGGTCCGCTGGACGACGACCAGTCCATCGCGTCGACGCGCGCAGGGCGTCCGGAGCGATACACCTCCGCCGAAGCCATCGAATCTTCGAGCTCCCAGCGTGTCCCGACCGCGAGACCTTCGAGCGTCTTCCCGACGCCGACGAAGACGATCGCCGGACCCTCCGACTCGAACCTGACGACTCCACAATGCGCGCCGAAGAGGGGACCGACCTCGTCGCTCACGGCTGTGAAGATCTCGGCCGGCTGTACAGCTTGCGCCACCAGGGTGGCCACCCGCCGCAGCGCGGCCTGCTCGTCCGCGAGCCGGTCCGCTCTCGCGCGCGACTCGGTGTTGGCGATCGCTGTGGCCATCAGCTCAGTGAACTCGCCGAGGCGGGACTCGGTCTCCGGCGGCAGCTGCTCGTCGTGGGTCGACCCCGCGACGATGGCGCCCCACAGCCTCCCTTCGACGATGATGGGCGCGCCGACAGCCGCGCGGACACCAGCGGAGCGCGCGGTGTCCGCGAGCGGGCCGCTTGCCGTGCCGTAGTCGTCGATCCGTGCCGTGCGTTGGGTTCGCAGCACCCGCGCGGCGGCGGTATCGCCTTCCAGCTCTTGGCGAGAGCCGAGTGGGAAGGCATCCTGTCTTGCCGAGGCGCCCACCACGACCCCGCTGCCGTCGTCCTCGTATCGCAGCATCCGGATCTCCTCCGTCCCGAGGATTTGCCCGATCTCCTCCGCGATCGCGCTGAAGAGCTCCGGCTGGGCGGCCTCGCGTGCGACGAGCGTCGCGACCCGCCGCAGCGCGGCCTGCTCTGCGGCACGCACCTGGAGCTCGGCGCCACGGGCCTCGGCGGTCCGGTGCGCCTCGCGCAGCTCGGCGTCGATGCGCCGGCGCTCGGTCACGTCCCTCGCGATGCTGTAGATCACGCCTTGCTCGGGCAGAGCGCGGGAGCTCCATTGGAGCCATCGCTCGGATCCGTCGGCGCAGATGTAGCGGTTCTCGAACTGCGTCAGCTCGTCTCCGCCGAGGACGGCGGTGAACGCCTCGCGTGAGGCGTCCAGGTCGTCCGGGTGGACGAAGTCCGAGAACGGCCGGTCCAGCATGTCCTGGAGCGGGTAGCCGAGCGTCCGCTGGAACGCTGGATTGACGGCCTTGAAGCGTCCGTCGAGGCCGAGAACGCCGATCATGTCCAGCGACAGCTCGAATAAGCGCTCTACCTCGCCCTGCGCGCGCCGGCGCAGCGTCGTCGCGCGCCCGATGGGGAGCGCGATCCCCGCCACCGCGAACGGCCAGGCGAGCGCCAGCCACGGCAGCATGGACTGGAGACCCGACGGAGGCTCGGGGCCCGCGTCAATGCGCCACTGGCGGCCGAGCATCTCGAAGTTCGCGCCGGCGTGGACCGAGTCGAGCTGGCCCTCGATGCGCTGGCCGTCCTCGCGGATCGCGATGCGCCGCGGGTCGCCGCCGAGCGTGGTGCTGAACCATCCGCGGGGAACGAACGCGACCAGGTAGCCGCGGCTGTCGCGACCGCGTGCGAAGCTGGCGCCCTGGAGCAGGTAGAACCCGGACTCCCGTCCGAGCGCTCCCGGCCTGCTCGCGCCGACGGCGAAGATCCTCGCGCGGTCGCGGATCGCGTCGTCGAGGGCGGGGAAGCCGGTCACGTCGACGCCCGGGCGCAGCTCCGGGCGCGTCTGGCTCGTGAAGGTGGCGGGCAGGTACGAGCGCGCCGCCGGCGCAGGGGCGAGGCGCCCGGATGCCGTCAATCGCGTGATGGGAACGCCGCGCAGGCGCTCGTAGCGCCGACGCTCCGACGAGCGCACGCGCTCCACCCACAGCACGTCGTTGAGTCCCACGCTGGCGGACGTGGCGTCCGCCCAGCGCGCGAATCGCGCCTGTCCCGGTACCGGCTCGCGCGCCAGCACGTCGGCCAGGCCGGCCACGTACGCCCTCGTGCGGCCCAGCACCTCCTGGGCGTGCACGGCCTCGACCCGGGCGCGCCGCTCCGCCGCCGCGTCCCGATCACGCCGGATCATCGTGCTCGTGAGGAGGAAGCCGCCCACGCCCAGGAGCACGATCAGCGCGAGGAGCGGGACGCCCGGCGATCTGGCGGAGCGGAACCAGGAATGCCGCGACACCCCCTCCATCGTGAGTTACCGTACTCCCCTGACGACGCTGCGAAGCCCGTGAATTCCGATGACCCGCCGTGCCGCACGGCCAGCACTTCTCGCGGGCTTACTCGCGGCGGTCATGCTGGGTTGTGGCGGCGGGCACGAGCGCTCC
>JAXDHL010000154.1:0-7618 GCA_034664525.1 Solirubrobacteraceae bacterium | reverse complement strand
ACTGCCCAGGAGCCCTGACATCGGCTCGCGCGGCGGGCTCGACCGGGTCCTCAGCGGCTCGTGAGGCTCGCCACCAGGTTGACCGTGGTGGCGAGGATGCCCGTGCCGAAGAGGAACGAGAGCAGCGCGTGGCGGAGCGCGTCACGGCGGATCGTCGGATCCTGGAGCGGCGTATCGGAAACCTGGAAGGTCATCCCGATGGTGAACGCGAGATAGGCGAAGTCGCTGTAGCGCGGCCGCCTGGAATCGTTGAAGTCCACGCCACCGTCCTGCTCGCCGTAGTAATAGTCGCGCGCGTAACGCAGGGTGAAGATCGTGTGCACGATCGCCCACGACAGCGCTACCGACGCCAGCCCGAGCCCGACCTCGCGCGTGCTCGGGCCGCCGGACTGCGAGGCCGCGTTGGCGAGCACGAAGCCGACCGCGACGAGGCTCGCCACGGCGGCCGAGAGCACGATCAGGTCGGCGGTCGCGCGCGTCGGGTCCTCGTACTCGGCCAGCCGCGCGGTCTCATCGGAGCCGAGGGGCCAGATCGTCGACCAGACCCAGATCAGGTACGCGGCGCAGGCCACGTCCCAGCCCACCAGCGCGCCGTCGGCCCAGGGTGCGGCGAGCGCGGTCGGCAAGCCGGCGACGAGGCCGAGCAGCGCGCACACGGTGACCCGCCGCTGCGCCGGGACCGGCTTCACCTCTCGACGACCGTGCCGCTCGCGACGGAGCCGTACCATGCCGATCAAGGCTAGACCGGCGGCGAGGACCAGCGAGCGTCAGGTGCCCCGGCCGGGCAGCGCCATGGAGATACGACGCCCGGTCCGGAGCGCCGCTTCGGTCTTGCCACGCGGGTCGATCCGGCCGTCCGGCCGCGGAAGCTTGACGACCATCGACTGGTAGGTCCAGATCGCTTCCGCGACGACGTCCGGATCGTCGGTCACGGCATCGAGGAAGCCGACGTCCTTCAGCCGAGCGGCGGCGCGACGCACGTCCGCGAGATCATTGCGGCCGTCCTCGCCCACCGACGCCTCGACGTAGAACCCGGGCCGGCGGTGCATCGCCTGGCGGTACCCCGCGAGTTCCTCGTCCAGCTCGCGCCGCTCGTCAAGATCACGCTCCGCGTCGTGGCGGTGCGCTTCTTCGATGACCTTTCGGCGCGCGACGCGGACCGGATCGTCGTCGATCTGCCAGGCGTTCTCGGCCAAGGCGCTCACCTTCGCGTACAACTTGGCGTAGCGGTCGCCGTCCATGATCTCCCGGTTGCCGGCCGTGCAGGCGCCCACGCACAGCAGCTTCTTCTCGCTGACGACGCCCGGGAACGCCTGGTGGATGAGCGAGTCGATCGCCTCGGCCTTCGCGATGCGCTCGGCGTCCCCGGCCTGGTCGCTCGGCATGAACAGGACCAGCATCGCGACCGAGGCGACGCCCATGCCGACCCCCAGCCCTTCCGCGATGTGGTGCGTGAGGATCGCGGTGATGCCCCAGTCCCTGGTCCCCTCGATCGGTCCCTTCTTGATCACGTCGTTGACGAGGAACAGCGCGCCGCCGATCCACATCACGGCGTACAGCGCGCCGCCGATCGCGATGTAGCGGCCCGGGCGGACCACCATGGCCTCGTTCTCGGCGACCACCTCCGGGACGTAGTTCTCTTTCACGGACTCCGGGGCGAGCGTCTCCACCTCGCCGGGCGTGGCCGCCGGACGCGCCGCCCCGGGCGCCGGCTCACCGATCACCGGGAAGGAGGAGTCGACGATCTTCGGCGGGCCGAGCTTCTGCGACGCCATCGCCTCGATCGCGCCGTCGTCGGCGTGCAGGCTCCAACCGCCTGCCTTCGGGTCATAGAAGACATAGGTCTCGCCCTCGATCATCACGGCATCGCCGGGGCGGGCGGGGATGTGCGGGTGGTGGACCGGCGTCCGCAGCCCGGCCTCGGCCGGGACGAACGCGCGTGGCACGGACGTCTCGACGATCGTCGCCCGGTCCGGGTAGAGGGCCTTCCCGGCGTTGACCGCGTCCTGCCGTGTGAAAGCGAAGTACTTGCCCGCGCCGCTGGGGGAGTAGAAGAAGTCGCCGCTGCGGATGATGTCGGCGGCCTCTCTCGGACCGACGGCCCGGAAGAGCTTCACGCGGCCGTTCTCGATCTCCATCTGCGGTGCGGCCGTGTCGGCGCCGCCGCGTGAGGGAACCGGATCCTCGGGCGTCCGGGCGAGCACCGCGCGCGCGGAGCGGTTGCCGGCGAGCTGCTGCAGTGCCAGCGCACCACTCACCACCGGGTCGTGCCGCCGCGTGCCGCCCGTGCAATCCGCGCGCTCCGTGGCCGGAGGCTGCCCCGTGGTCGTCCAGCCACGCATGCGCCGACGGTACTCCCGCGTCGACGGCGCGTCCAGAACCCCGCTCGAGGGCCGGACTCGTACATTGGACGCGTGAGCCTGGTCGACCTCCTCAAGGACAGGCCGGATGCCGACGCGGCGCATGAGGCGTTCCTCGCCTGGACGGCCGAGCAGCGCCTGGAGCTGTACCCGCACCAGGAGGAGGCGGCGATCGAGCTGTTCGGCGGCGACAACGTGATCCTCGCCACGCCGACCGGCTCCGGGAAGTCGGTCGTCGCCATCGCCGCGCACTTCGCGGCGCTCGCCGACGGCCGCCGCACGTACTACACCGCGCCGATCAAGGCGCTCGTGTCGGAGAAGTTCTTCGCGCTGTGCGAGACGTTCGGCGCCGAGAACGTGGGCATGCTCACCGGCGACGCGTCGGTCAACAGCGGCGCGCCGATCATCTGCTGCACCGCGGAGATCCTCGCCAACCTCGCGCTGCGCGAGGGAGCGGACGCCGACGTCGGCCAGGTCGTGATGGACGAGTTCCACTTCTACGCCGAGCCGCAGCGCGGCTGGGCATGGCAGGTCCCGCTGCTGCTGCTGCCGCAGGCGCAGTTCCTGTTGATGTCGGCCACGCTCGGCGACGTCAGCGACCTGAGCGACGACCTGACCCGCCGGACCGGCCGCGAGACGGCACTGATCGACGACGCCGAGCGCCCGGTGCCGCTCGTGTTCTCGTGGTCGCTCGAGCCGTTGCACGAGTTGCTGGAGGAGCTGGTCCAGACCGATCAGGCGCCCGTCTACGTCGTGCACTTCACGCAGGCCTCGGCGCTCGAGCGCGCCCAGTCGCTGCTGTCGGCGAAGTTCTGCACGCGCGAGGAGCGCGACGCGATCGCCGAGGCGATCGGCGCCTTCCGGTTCACCGCCGGGTTCGGCCGCACGCTCTCGCGGCTCGTCCGCGGCGGCATCGGCGTCCATCACGCCGGGATGCTGCCTCGCTACCGGCGGCTGGTGGAGCAGCTCGCCCAGGCCGGGCTGCTGAAGGTGATCTGCGGGACGGACACGCTCGGGGTCGGGATCAACGTCCCGATCCGCACCGTCCTCTTCACCGGCCTGGCGAAGTACGACGGCGCGCGCCATCGCCTGCTCAAGGCGCGCGAGTTCCACCAGATCGCCGGCCGCGCGGGGCGCCCCGGGTTCGACACGACCGGCTACGTCGTGGTCCAGGCGCCCGACCACGCGATCGAGAACGCGCGCCTGGTGGCCAAGGCCGGCGACGATCCGAAGAAGCTGCGCCGCATCCAGCGCAAGAAGCCGGCCGACGGCGCCGTCTCCTGGACCGAGGAGACGTTCGCCCGCCTGCGCGACGCGACCCCGGAGCCGCTGGTCTCCCGGATGCGGATCGACCACGCGATGATCCTCAACATCATCCAGCAGCGGGCAGACCACGTCGCCACGATGCAGCGGCTGCTGGAGGACAACCACGAGGACGAGCGCGGGCGGGCGCGGCTCGTGGAGCGCGCCGGCTCACTGCAGGACGAGCTGCTCGCCTCCGGGGTGCTCGAGCCGCTTTCCGAGCCCGACGAGTACGGTCGCCGCCTCCAGCTCGCGAGCGCGCTGCAAGACGACTTCGCGCTCAACCAGTCGCTGGCGTCGTTCGCGCTGAGCGCCTTGGAGCTCATCGACCCGGAGTCGGAGACCTACGCGCTCGACGTCGTCTCGGTCGTCGAGGCGATCCTCGACGACCCGTTCCCCGTCCTGATGGCGCAGGCCAACAAGGAGCGAGGCGAGGCGATCGCCGAGATGAAGGCCGAGGGCATCGAGTACGAGGAGCGCATGGAGCTGCTCGAGCAGGTCACCTACCCGCGACCGCTCGCCGAGCCGCTCGAGCAGGCGCTGGCGCTGTACCGCGAGACGCATCCGTGGGTGCCCGAGTCCGGCCTGTCGCCGAAGTCGGTCGTCCGCGACATGTACGAGACGGGCCGCACCTTCACGGAGTTCGTGGCCTACTACGGCGTCACCCGGTCCGAGGGCCTGGTGCTGCGGTATCTGAGCGACGCCTACCGCGCGCTGCGCCGGACGGTGCCCGAGTCCGTCAAGACCGACGAGCTCGACGACATCGTGGAGTGGCTCGGCGAGACCGTGCGCCAGATCGACTCGAGCCTGCTCGACGAGTGGGCGGCGCTGACCGACCCCGAGTCGGTCGCCCGCGCGATCGCCGCCGAGGCGCCGCCGCCGACGCGCCCGATCACCGCCAACGAGCGCGCGTTCCGGGTGATGGTCCGCAACGCGATGTTCCAGCGGGTCCAGCTCGCCGCGCGCGACCGCTTCGCCGATCTCGGAGCGCTCGAGAGCGCCCCCGCCGAGATGACCGCCGCCGACTGGGAGGCCGCCCTCGGCGACTACTGGGAGGAGCACGAGACGATCGACACCGGGCCGGCCGCCCGCTCGCCCGATCTGCTGATGATCGAGCGGTCCGGACGGACCTGGACGGTGCGCCAGGTCATCGAGGATCCGAAGGCCCACCACGACTGGGCCATCGTCGCCACGGTCGACCTCGATGGCTCAGACGCGGCCGGCGAGCCGGTCGTCCGCACGCAGTCCTTCCGCGCCGCCGGCTGACCAGCCCCTATCGCCACCATGGCCATGGCGGCTCGACCGGGCGCCCCAGAGCCCACAGGGTGCGTGCCGCGAGCTCGCCGCCGGCTTCAGGCAGCGCGGGTGCTCCTACCGCGTCGAGCGCGGCGAGCGGCGCCACGGATCGACACACGTGGCCAATCGCTCGACCCTCGTCGCTCAGTGGTCGTTGTAGGACCACTGGCGCACACGGCTCGCGGCCGTGTGCGGGAGTGGCGCGCTGTGGACCTCCAGCCGACACACCCCACCGGATCGGTGACGTGTGCGCACCAGGGACACCGGCCGTCAGCGTTGGGCCGCTTGGCAAGCGCCTTCCGGTAGAGCGACGGATAGCCACGGAAGGTGAGCGTCCCCGGGAGCGGCGCCTTGCCGAGGCCGGCGAGGGCCGCCCCTGGCGGCCGGGGCAGGCACCCGGCGCCTGAGCCGCCGCTGGCCCTGCGGAACGCGTCGCGTCTGGAGCACGAACGTGGGTAGCGCCTCCGTGAACCCGCCGCTGCTGCTCACCAGCCGTCGAGGCTGTCCATGGAGATCTGGCCGAGTGCGGGGCCACGCTCGCCCGCGTGACTCCGTGCCCAGTGGTCGACGATCTCCGCCGAGCGCACGCTGCGTGCTCGAACTGCGGGATCGAGCGGCTCGATCGTCATGGCGCCGGCAGCACCGGCGCCGATGACCTTGGCGTAGAACAGCCGGCCGCGTTGGTTGACGAGGATGAGGTCGCCGCGGTGGATCTCGGCGGTCTTGCGCACGCCGGCGCCATCGTACGGCCCTTGCTCGACGTCGGTTGGTCCGGCCGGGGACAGCCGGGCTCGTCACCGGAGAGGAGACGTCAAGAAGGTCCGCGCGATGCTTCGGCTGCATCGCGACGGCGTTCGAGGCGCTGCGCGAGCGGGATCACGAAGACGCGCTGCCCGTGCAGTGCGACCGCGCGACCGTCGAGAACCCGCGATACGCCAGCTAGGCGCTGGCCGCGCCCGGCCATCCGAGTGGCCGCATGCGCCCGCAGGTCCGGGGGTAGCGCCTTCCCGCCGGAACCGCCGGCGCTCGCACGACAGATCGGGGATCCACATGTCGAGGCTCGTCGCCTTGGAGGTGCGTCGCGTCCTTGCCAAGCGAGGATTGGCGGTGGGTGCCGCAGCGGTGGCCGCGGTCGGCGGGGCGGCGCTGCACCCGGGCGCGGCGCGGGCGGCGGCCACGTGCGCACGCGACGGCAGCGGCTGGACGCTCTCCACGTCGACCTACGACACGAAGTACACGCGCCACCCCTACGTCGGCAACGGCTATCTGTCGCAGCGCGTCCCGCCGGCCGGCATGGGCTACATGGCGACGGGCGAGAAGACCGGCTGGCCGCTGTACACGCCGCGCTACGACGGCGCGTTCATCTCCGGGCTCTACGGCGCCGACCCGGCGATCGAGGAGGGCCGCACCATCGACGCCGCGATCCCGACGTGGTCGACGCTCGAGGTGACGGTGGGCTCGGACACGTTCTCCCCCACCACGCCTGCGTCGCAGATCTCGAACTTCAACCAGTCCGTGTACCTCGGCTGCGGGCTCGTCCGCACGTCGCTCACGTGGACGCCTGCCGCCGGCCGTGCCACCGACCTCACCTACGACGTGCTGGTGGACCAGGCGAGCCGCCGCGTCGGCGCGGTGCACGTCGCGGTCGTCCCGCGCTGGACCGGCCGTGTGACCGTCACCGACCGCATCGACGGCGCCGGCGCCCGGCGGCTCGTGCAGACGGGCGGCGGGGCGGTGGCCGGCACGCCGACCACGATCGACGTCCGGTTCGCCACGCAGACGCTCGGCACGGCCGGCTCCGTGGCCTCGACGCTCGTACCGCCCAGCGGCCTGAACGGCGCGAGCGCGACCGTCAGCCCGTCCGCCAAGGATCTGAGCGCGACGGACGCGCTGAGCTTCCCGGTGCGGGCCGGCACCACCTACGAGCTGACGAAGTTCGTCGGGGCGGACACCGCGCTGACCTCGTCGGACCCCGCGGCCTCCGCCGTGTCGGCGTCCCGCGACGCCGCCGCCAAGGGCTGGAACGGGATCCTGGCCGAGCACACCGGCGCGTGGGGCGATCTCTGGCGCAGCGACATCCAGATCAGCGGCCAGTCCGAGTTGCAGTCGTGGGTCCGGTCGAACCTCTACGCGCTGTGGTCGAGTATCCGCCAGGGCAGCGACACGAGCATCTCCCCCGTCGGTTTGAGCAGCGACAACTACGCCGGGCTCATCTTCTGGGACGCCGAGACGTGGATGTATCCGAGTCTGCTGCTCATGCACCCCGACGTCGCCGAGTCGGTCGTCGAGTACCGGCGCAAGACGCTGCCGGGGGCCCTGACCAACGCGACCCAGCTGGGCTACAACGGCTCGTTCTTCCCGTGGAACGGCGCCGGGACGGGCGACCTCAACCAGGAGTGCCATAGCTGGAACCCGCCGCACTGCATCACGCAGATCCACCTGCAGGGCGACATCGCGCTCTCCGTCTGGCAGTACTACCTCGCCACCGGCGACGTCGCCTGGCTGCGCAGCCACTGGTCGCTGCTGCGCAACATCGCCCAGTTCTGGGCGTCGCGCGTGACGGCCAACCGCGACGGCAGCTACTCGATCCAGAACGTCGCCGGGCCTGACGAGTACTCCAACGGCGTCAACGACGGCGTCTTCACGAACGCCGGCGCGGC
>JAXDHL010000153.1:0-3390 GCA_034664525.1 Solirubrobacteraceae bacterium | reverse complement strand
GCGGAGCCGGTAGGCCGAGGCGGCGGTCCTCTTGAGCTCGGAGATGTGGCAATCGTAGACGATGCGGCCGCTGCGCACGATCGCCACGCGGTTGCAGAGCTCCTCGACCTCGGCGAGCAGGTGGCTGGACAGCAGCACGGTGGTGCCGGCCAGCGAGAGCCGGGCCACGAGCGCGCGCATGTCGCGCATGCCGGCCGGGTCGAGCCCGGTGGCCGGCTCGTCGAGCAGCAGCAGCCGCGGGTCGCGCAGCAGCGCCGCCGCGACGCCGAGCCGTTGGCGCATGCCGTGCGAGTAGCCGCCGACGCGGTGCTTCTGGCGGTCGGTGAGCTCGACGACGTCGAGCGCCTCGTCGATCCGGCCGGCGGCGTCGCCGCCGTCGAGCGCGGCGTGCAGCTCCAGGTTCTTGCGGCCCGGGAGGTAGGGGTAGAAGCGCGGCGCCTCGACGAAGCCCGCGACGCGCTCGAGCGCCGCCGCGCCGTCGCCCTGCGGGTCGCGCCCGAAGATCCGGACGCTGCCCGCCGTCGGGCGGATCAGACCGAGCAGCATCCGCAGGACGGTCGTCTTTCCCGCCCCGTTGGGCCCGAGGTAGCCGTAGACGTCGCCGGCGCGGACGGTCAGGTCGACGTCGTCGACCGCGACGACGTCGCCGTAGCGCTTGACCAGGCCGCGCGCCTCGACGGGCGCCGCGCCGTCCATCCGGCTACAGCGCCCGGGCCGCCGCGTCGGCCACGGTCTCCGGCACCGAGCCGGCCACGGTGTACTCGACGCCGCCGCGCTGGAAGCGCAGCAAGGTGCCGAGGGCGGTGACCACCTTCGTCGGCGGCGCCGCCTTGCCGTCCGCGGACGCGGGCTGCTCGAGCACGGCGATGCCGCCGGGCCCCTGGCCGTAGGTCACCAGCGCGCCGTGGTCCAGCTGCCGCACGCCGCTGCGCGCCATGCCGGCGAGCTTGGCGGGGGCGTTGGCCGAGAACGACGACTTCGACGAGCCGCCCGCCTTGCCGCCCGAGCCCGGCTTCGAGGGCGTGTCGACGGTGACGACCTTGGCGCCGGCGGGCGTCTTCGCGGCGAGCGCGGCCGCGTCCACGGGGCCGTAGGTGATGTCGGTCGCGGTCAGCTCGAGCACCGGCTGCGTGGTGCCGGTCGCGTAGAGGGCGAGCCGCAGCGGCGTGCCGGTGGCGGCGTCCCAGGCGAGCTGCGCGGCGCCGACCAGGCCGCCGTCGCGCTTCGGGGTCGCCCGGACGGAGTAGGCCGGGTGCCCGGCCACGTCGGTGGGCGTCGCGCCCGAGAGCCCGGCGGACTCCGCCGCGTGCGCGATCGCGTCCTGCACCTGCTTGAGGCTCGGCGCGCCGTGCGCGCCGTCCTTGGCGTCCTTGCCGGCATCCGGCTTCGGCAGCGCCATCCGGTAGACGGTGTTCGACTTGGCGTCGTACAGCGAGGCGGTCGTGCCGTCGCTCGAGATCTGGGCGTCGCCGCCGTCGGACTGCAGCTCCAGGCGCAGGCGCCCGTCGGCGGCGGCCCACAGGCGCCCGGTGGCGCCGGTGAGCAGCGGGTTCGAGCCGGTGCCCTGCAGGTTCGACGAGGTGATCAGCTTGTTGGTGAACTTGATCCTGGCGGTCACGCCCTCGACGGGCTTCGCGGCCAGCGCGTCGTGCACGGCGGCGTCGAGCGGCTTGGCGGGAGGCTTGGCGCCGGACCCGGACAGCGCGCCGGCGGCGAGGGCCGTTCCGGCGGCGAGCGCCGCCGTGAACACGACGGCGACGAACAGCAGACCCTTATGCGACGCGTGACGCAGGAAGTTCGTCATTCCCCGAAGGTACGCCTCGTTCGTGTTATCCGCCTAAGCATTACCTGAACGGGCGCGCCAGCGGTCAGCCGCCGGGCGGGGGCGAGGCCATGAGCTCGACCAGGTGGCCGCCCGGCGAGCGCACGTAGGCCCGCGGCGCGCCCCAGTGCTCGGCCCGCGGCTCGGGCTCGAAGCCATCCGCGCGCAGCGCCGCCAGCGTCGCGTCCCAGTCGGCGGCGACGACGGCCACGTGGCCCCGCGGCACGACGACGGGCTCGTCGGTCCACAGCAGGTGGATCTGGGTCGGCCCGGATTGCAGCCAGCGCGAGCGCTCGCGCAGCGACGGCGGCGGCTCGACCTCACGGAAGCCGAGCGCCTCGAAGAAGCGCACGAGTGCGTCGCCGTCCGTGCGCCGGCTCTCGAGCGAGACGTGCTGGATCATCCGCGCACGCGACGGTACTCCTCGATCGCCCGGCGGCGCTCCCGGGCGTGATCGACGATCGGTCCCGGGTAGTCCGCGGGCGGCTCGTCGAGCTCCCACGGCTTCGACAGGAAGGCGTCCGGGACGTCAGCGAGCTCCGCCACCCAGCGGCGCACGTAGCGCCCCTCGGGGTCGAAGCGCTGCTGCTGCAGCGACGGGTTGAACACGCGCGTGTAGTCGGAGGGATCGGTCCCGGTGCCGGCCACCCACTGCCAGCCGCCGTTGTTGGAGCCGACGTCGCCGTCGATCAGGTGCTCCATGAAGAAGCGCTCGCCGGCGCGCCAGTCGATGTGCAGGTCCTTGGTCAAGAACGAGGCGGCGATCATGCGCGCGCGGTTGTGCATCCAGCCGCAGGCGACGAGCTGGCGCATCGCGGCGTCGACCACCGGATAGCCGGTCCGGCCGGTCTTCCAGGCCTCCAGCGCCTCGGCGTCGTCGGACCACTCCAGCCGGTCCATCTCCTCGCGGAACGCGTCGCGCGGGATGCGCGGATGGTGGACGAGGACGTAGGCGTAGAAGTCGCGCCACGCGAGCTCCTGGCGGTAGACCTGCGCGCCGGCTCCGCCGGCCGCCTGGGAGCGCTGCTCGAGGCGCAGCGGCGACAGGCAGCCGAAGTGCAGGTACTGGCTCATCCGCGAGGTCTGGCCGGCGAGCGTGTCGCGCGAGCGGTCGTAGTCGGCGATCCCGCCGCCGACCCACGCCTCCATGGCCGCGATCGCCGCCGCCTCGCCCGGTTCGGGCCGGTCCTCGAGGTCGCGGGCGGGCCGGTCGAAGCCGACCGCCTGCAGCGCCGGAACGCCGTCCGAGCGGACCTTCGGCGGGACCGGGACCGCGGACGGCGCCCGCTGCAGCGGGCGGCGGGGCTGGCGCTCCCAGGCGCGGCGGAACGGCGAATAGACCTTGAACGGCTCGCGGGCGTTCGTCCTCAGCTCGCCGAAGCGCGCGATGAACAGTCCGGGCCCGAGCCGCAGGTCGACGCACCGGCCCACCCGCCGGTCGCGCCCGCGCGCGTAGGCGGACGCGTCGCCGCAGGCGTAGACCACCCCGGCGCCGGCCTCGGCGGCGACCGCCGGCACGACGTCCTCGACGTGTCCATGGCGGACCACGAGCCGGCCGCCGCGCTCGC
>JAXDHL010000152.1:0-3887 GCA_034664525.1 Solirubrobacteraceae bacterium | reverse complement strand
TGAGCGAATTTGCCGCCCTGGATCTCGAAGAGGTCGCCCTCGATCGACATCGTCAGCCACTGCTCATCCCAGGCCGAATAGCGGCCCTGGTCGCATTGCGCCTGGTGGTGGTGGTGGTGGCGTCCCTGCTGGTGGCTCTGGTCGTCGGCCACCGCGAGCGAGCCCGTGGCGACGAGGCCGGCGGCGAGGGCGGCCGCCAGCGAAGGCAGCACCCTGAATGCGCGTCCCAACATGCGAATCTCCGTTCCGTGTGAATGGACTGTGGTCCGGCGGTCGCGACGCCGAGAGCGGTGCTAACCGACGGCTTCGCGCAGCGAAACCGGCGTGTCGATGAGCTGACTGCGGACGGCGGGAAAATGGCGCGTGCGCATCGGAGTCCGGAAGGGCGAGGCGCCGGTTGACTGGCGTGGTGGCCGCCGCGTACTGTCGGATCGGAGATGAGGTCGACCAGGGGGTGGTGATGGAGGGTTCGAGTTCCGCACGCGTACTGGTGGTCGCACACAAGACGGCCGCGACCCCCGCGCTCATCGACGCCGTGCGGGAGCGCGCGCAACGTGGACCGGCCGCCTTTCATCTGCTCGTCCCGAACCCGCACGAGGCGGAGTTCCATCCGATCCACCCCGAGCGGCACAACCTGCAGGCGGGCGAGCAGGTCCTCGCGCTCGCCCTGCCGCTGCTCGACGAGGCGGCCGGTGGTCAGGTCGAAGGATCGGTGTCGATCCGGCATGACCCGATGGACGCGATCGAAGAGCTCCTGCAGCGAGAGGACTTCGACGAGATCATCGTCTCGACGCTTCCGCACCGGGTCTCGCACTGGCTGCACATCGACCTGCCCAGCCGGGTCGGGCACCTCGGCCTCCCGGTGACCACCGTGATCGCCGAGGGACGAGCCGAGCCGGCCGTCTGACGATTGACCCGCCGCGCGGTTTGGGATTAGCTGCGCCCACAGCTACCAGGAGGTCGCCGTGCAGACGTATGTGATCCTGCGACGCAACGGTTGGGGTTCGGGCGCCGAACTCGAAGAGGCCGCCGCGCGCTCGAAGCAGGTGGGCGACGAGGAGATGCCGGACGACATCCGGTGGATCCGCAGCTACGTGCTCGATGAGGGCGACGGGGCGGTCGGCACCGTCTGCGTCTACCAGGCGAGCAGCATCGAGGCGATCCGCGATCACGCCCAGCGCGCGGATCTGCCCGCCGACGAGATCATTCCCGTCGTCGACACGGTCATCGTCCGCCCGGACCCGGAGCCCGCCACCGCCTGAGCCCGGGAGCGCCGCCGGCCGGCGATGCATGCGGACGAGTACCTGAGCTCGCTCGGCGCCGCCGAGGTGGCGGCGCTGCTCGAGCGCGGAACCGAGCGAACCTTCGTCCGCGGCCAGGCGCTCATGCACGAGGGGCAGGTGCCCGACCGCGTGCTGGTCCTGCGCGGCGGCACGGTGAAGGTGTTCACCACCACCGCGTCCGGCAAGGAGGTCGTGCTGGCGGTGCGCGGCTGCGGCGAGCTCGTCGGCGAGCTGGCGGCGCTCGCCGGCGCGGAGCGGACGGCGTCCGTCGTCGCGATCGAGCCGGTCACGGCGATCGTCCTGACGCAGGACGCCTTCCGGGCCTTCCTGCTCGCCCATCCGCCGGCCTCGCTGGCGCTGCTGGGCACGCTGGCGCGGCGGCTGCGCGACGCCGATGCCAAGCGGGCGGAGTTCGCCGCCTTCACCACGCTGGGGCGGGTGGCGCTCCGGCTGCTCGAGCTCGCGGACCGGTTCGGGACCGCGGAGGGCGCGATCATCCACATCGCGCTGCCGCTGTCGCAGGAGGAGCTGGCCGGGTGGAGCGGCGCGTCACTGGAATCCGTCGGCCGCGCGCTGCAGACGATGCGCTCGCTGGCCTGGATCGAGACGGGCCGCCGCGACATCCGCATCCTGGACGTCGACGCGCTCCGCCGCGCGGCCGCCTGACTCAGCACGTCAAATGACGTGCAGGGGGACGGGCAGACGACCTACTGCCGGCCGCCGGGACGCGGGACGGTTCCTGTCGACGGATCACCCAGCGCAGGCGGCGCCCGGGACGCACCCGGAGCTGCCGTAACCGTTCCAGGAGGCTGTCTTGCCCATCACCCGATTCTCCCGCACCGCGCCGATGGTCGCGATGGCGTGCGCGTTCCTGCTGATCGCCATGAGCGTCAGCGCCGCGTCGGCGGGGGCCCGGCCCGCCGCAGAGCCGTTCCGGACGTCGTACCAGCCGGCGCCGCAGGCGATCCTCGCGGGCGACCAGCCGCCGTACACGGCGACCGGCGCGACCGCGGCGACGGCGATCCGGCCGGTGGCCGCCCCCCAGGCGAGCTACTACGCCTCGTTCGCGCAGGCCAAGCCGACCAGCTCCGTCGCGACGACCGGCTCGCCGGACGACACGCCGTGGCTGGCCATCATCCTCGTCGCCGGCGGCAGCATGCTGTTCCTCGCCGCGGCGGGCGGCTTGACCCGGCGCCACACGCGGCACGGCCACGTCCACGTGCCGGCGTAGCAGGCACACTCCCGAGGGCGCGCCGGCGGGCGCGCCCTCGGCGCTGTCGCGGCGGCCTGCGGCAGCTCGCCCCGGTTGCGCATGTCGGCCGCGTGGCCGACCAGCGTCCCGTACGATCGTGTCAGGCGGCCGGCTGCCGGCGCCGCTCGGCGTAGCGGCGGCGCTTGCGCTCGACCACGGACCGGTCGGCGACCGCGAGCAGCCCCGCCGGCGCGGACGCGTCGTCGGGGAACGTCGCGATCCCGACGCAGGCCGACAGGCCGGAGACGCCGGTGGTGATCGACGCGAGCTCGTGGAGCACGCGCGCCTCGAGGTGCAGCGCGCCGGCCGGATCGGTGTCCGGGGCGACGATGCAGAACTCGTCGCCGCCGAGCCGCGCGACGGTGTCCTGGGCACGGACGGCGTCGATCAGCGCGTGGGCCACCTCGCGCAGGATCTCGTCGCCGGCGTCGTGGCCGAAGCGGTCGTTGACGGGCTTGAAGCCGTCCAGGTCGAGCGCGAGCACCGCGAAGCGCGCGCCCGCGCGCGTGTGCCGGGCGACCTCGTGGCGCAGGCGGTCGTCCAGGGCGCGCCGGTTGCACAGCCCCGTCAGCGGGTCCCGCAAGGCGAAGCGCCGCATGACGTCGCGCTGGCGCTCGAGCCGGCGCCGCATCCACACCAGCGCACCCAGCGACAGCGGCGCGGCGAGCAGCGACACCGACAGCGCGGGCGGGGCGACGAGCGCGGTGACCGCGAGCACGACCACGGCGCCGAACGCGCCGTCGCGCGCGGTCGGCTCCTCGGCCGCGACCCACAGCCCGGCCGGCAGCGCCAGCCACCAGCCGCCGGGTCCCGTGAGCACGGCGGCGCCGGCCGCCAGACCGGCAGCCAGCAGCACTCGCGACGCGCGCACGGTGATCCCCACTGCCGCAAGCTTGGCGGCCCGGGCGGTCGGAATCGCGTCGGCGGCGGTTGCGCCACCGCAGGCCGGGTAGGGCTTCGACGAGCGCCGGAGGGAGATCTGATGACGAGCACGCAAGCCAACGGCCGAGCCGAGCGCCACGCGCAGGCGGCACGAGAGAAGACCGACGCCCGCCGCGAGGCGGCCACCGGCGCGGCCGGGTGGATCGCCGAGCGGGCCGGCGACTGGACGCTGGACGGTCCCGACAACGGCTTCATGGAGAAGCAGAAGTACCTCTGGAACCCGCTGATGGACTACTGGTTCCGGATGGAGATCGAGGGCTGGGAGCACATCCCGGAGTCGCCTGTGCTGCTGGTCGGCATCCACTCGGGCGCGCCGTTCGTGTGGGACGCCTGGACCGTCGGCGTCCAGTGGTGGCGGCACTTCGGCCCCGAGCGGCCGCTGCACGGGACCGCGCACGACGCGCTGATGG
>JAXDHL010000151.1:0-2806 GCA_034664525.1 Solirubrobacteraceae bacterium | reverse complement strand
GCTGCTGATCGGCGGCCGCGCGGACCAGCTCAAGCGCCGCGCCGAGCAGCGGTGAAGGACGCGCGGCGCTTTACTCGACCTTCTGGAAGCGCCACACGGCCAGGCCGAGGAACGCGAGCCCGGTCGCCAGCACCAACCCGACCTCGAGCGCGGTCGGCACGCGCCACCCGAACCAGGTGATGCCCGGGTCGAGGATCGCGCGCGTGCGGCTCGACACGTCGAGCTGGGCGAACACGGCGCGCCGCATCGGATCGACCGCGTAGGAGATCGGATCGATCCGCGTCAGCGTCTCGAGCCAGGCCGGCAGGCCGGTGAGCGGGAACATCGCCCCGCTCAGGAACAGCATCGGGAACATCAGCAGCTGCACGATCGCCATGAAGGATTGGAACTGCGTGATCTTCGCGGCGGCGAACACCCCGAACGCGACGAGCGCGAAGCTCAGCAGGACGAGCATCGCGAACAGCTCGAGCAGCATCAGCGGGTCGTAGGGCACGTGCACGAGCCCGGCCAGCGCCAGCAGCACCGCCGCCTGCGCGGCGGCCACGGTCGCGCCGCCGAGGCACTTGCCGATCACGATCGACCCGCGCCGGATCGGCGCGACCAGCATCTCACGCAGGAAGCCGAACTCGCGGTCGAAGACGATCGAGCCGGCGGCGAAGAAGGACGGCATCAGCACCGCCAGCGCGAGCACGCCGGGGAACATGAACGTGCGCCAGTCGATGTCGGTCGCGGTCCCGCGCGTGACCGAGGCCAGGCCGGTCCCGAGCACGAACAGGAACAGGAACGGCTGCACGAACGCGACGATCATCCGCACGCGGTTGCGCCAGAAGCCGATCAGCTCCCGGTGCCAGACGACCCGGACGGCGACGAGGTCGCTCATCTGCCCCGCACCGCCGCGTGCATCCGCATCGCCGAGCGCTTGCCGTCGCCGGCCTCGGCATCGCGGATCGTGCGACCCGTCCAGGACAGGAAGACGTCGTCGAGCGTCGGCCGGGCGACGCTGATCGAGCGGATCGGGATCCCGAGGCCCTCGAAAAGGCGCGGGACGAACTGCTCGCCGTCGGCGACGTGGAAGGTCACCTCGCCCTCGGCGACCGTCGCCTCGAGGCCGAAGACCTGGTCCAGGGCGGCGAGCGCGGCCGTGTCGTCGGCGGTCGCGATCCGGACCCGATCCTTGCCGACCCGCGCCTTCAGCGCCGCCGGCGTATCGACGACGAGGATCTCGCCGTGGTCGATGATCGCGATCCGGTCGCAGTGCTCGGCTTCGTCCATGTAGTGGGTGGTGAGGAAGATCGTGATGTCCTCGCGGCGCCTGAGGTCGTCCACGTAGGCCCAGATCGACGCGCGGGTCTGCGGGTCCAGGCCGATCGTCGGCTCGTCGAGGAACAGCACCCGCGGCGCGTGCAGCAGCCCGCGCGCGATCTCGAGGCGGCGCTTCATGCCGCCCGAGAACGTGCCCACGAGCGCCTGGCGGCGGTCGGTGAGGCCGACGACGTCGAGCACCTCGTCGATGCGGCGGCCGGTCTCGCTGCGCGGCATCCCGTAGAGCTGGGCGTGGAAGCGCAGGTTCTCCTCGGCGGTCAGGTAGAGGTCGAGCGTCGTGTCCTGGAACACGAGCCCGATCGACCGGCGGACGTCGAGCCGGGCGGCGACCACGTCGTGGCCCGCGACGCTGGCGCTCCCGCCCGTCGGCGTGACGAGCGTGCACAGCATCTTGATCGTGGTCGACTTGCCCGCGCCGTTCGGGCCCAGGAAGCCGTAGGTCTCCCCCTGCTCGACCTCGATGTCGACCCCGCGCACGGCTTCGATCTCGCCGTAGCGTTTGGCGAGCCCGGAGGATTCCACTATCGTTGGCACGGACCAACCGTAGCACGGTCCAACGGTATGCAAGCACCAACGGAAACCCAAGACCCTCCGCTCGAGCTCCCGGAGCTCCTCCTCTCCTCCCCGGCCTTCGTGATGCTGCAGCTGCTGCGCGCCGGGCGCAAGCGCGCCGAGGCGACGCCCGAGGGACCCGGTCTGCCGTCGCTGATGGTGCTCGCGTGCATCGACGAGTTCGGGCCGCAGTCCCAGCGGGCGCTCTGCCGCCGGCTCGGCTCCGACCCCAGCGACATGGTCGGCTTGATCGACCGGCTGGAGGCCGACGGCCACGCCGTGCGCGAGCGCGACCCCGACGATCGCCGCCGCCATGCGGTCGCGATGACCCCGGCCGGCCGCAGTTGGCTCGAGCGCACCGTCCCGGAGATCGGGGCCCGCGGTGCCCGGCTGCTGCCCGGTCTGAGCGTCGAGGAGCGCGAGATGCTGATGGACCTGCTGCGGCGGGCGCTCGCCCACCAGGACGAGCGCGTACCCGACCATTACCGGAATGATCGTTCCGCCTGCGGGCCGGACGGGAAGAACGAGGACTGATGACTTCGAACGGGCACGCTCCCCAGCCTGCCGACCAGGGCCTCGACCGCGGGGTGCTCGTGGTCGCCGGCGTCGTGATCCTCGGCGTGATCATGTCGATCTTCGACACGACGATCGTCAACGTCGCGCTCGAGACCCTGTCGCGCGACCTCAACGCGCCGCTGGACACGATCCAGTGGGTCTCGACCGCCTACCTGCTGGCGCTGGCGATCATGATCCCGCTGTCGGGCTGGGCGTCCGAGCGCTACGGGGCCAAGCAGGTGTGGATGCTGTCGGTGGCGCTGTTCGGCGCCGGGTCGGCGCTGTGCGGCCTGGCCTGGTCGGCCGAATCGCTGATCTTCTTCCGCGTGCTGCAGGGCTTCGGCGGCGGCATGATCCTGCCGGTCGGGATGAGCGT
>JAXDHL010000150.1:0-4698 GCA_034664525.1 Solirubrobacteraceae bacterium | reverse complement strand
GTGACCGGGTCGCCGTCGGAGACCCGGCTCACCGAGCTGGTCGCCGGCGACGACGGGATCGACCTCGGCGGCCGCACCTCCTTCGGCGACCTCGCCGCCGTGCTCGCCGGCGCGGACGCCGTCGTCGTCGGCAACACGGGCCCGGCACACCTCGCCGCCGCCGTCGGCACGCCGGTCGTCTGGCTGTTCGCCCCGACCGTCCCGGCCGTGCGCTGGCGGCCGTGGCGGGTCCCGCACGAGCTGCTCTCGATCGATGTCCCGTGTGCCGGATGCCGGGCCCGGACGTGCCCGGTCCCCGGTCACCCGTGCCTGTCCGGAGTGACGCTCGACGCCGTGCTGGCGGCCGTCGGGCGGCTCGCGCCCGCTCGCGAGGTGGCGCTGCGGTGAGGATCCTCCTCTGGCACGTGCATGGCTCCTGGACGACGGCGTTCGTCCAGGGAGAGCACGAATATCTCGTGCCGGTCGTGCCCGGCCGCGGGCCCGACGGCCGCGGCCGCGCCCAGACCTACAGCTGGCCGGCGTCGGCCGTCGAGCTGGCGCCCGAGGAGCTGCGCGACGCCGAGTTCGACGTCGTGCTCGTGCAACGCCCACACGAGCTCCTGGAGCTGTGCGAGTCGTGGACCGGCCGGCGCCCGGGCCGCGACGTCCCGGCCGTCTACGTCGAGCACAACGCGCCGCAGGGGCGGATCGCGGAGATGCGCCATCCGGCCGCCGACCGCGACGACCTCGTGCTCGTGCACGTGACGCACTTCAACGACCTCTTCTGGGAATGCGGATCGACGCCGACCCGGGTCGTCGAGCACGGGATCGTCGATCCCGGCGCGCGCTACACCGGCGAGCTCGACCGCGCCGCCGTGGTCATCAACGAGGCGCGGCGCCGCGGCCGGGTCACCGGCACCGACCTGCTCGGCCGGATCGCCGGCGGCGTCCCGCTCGACCTCTTCGGGATGGACGCCGAGAACGCCGGGCCGTCGGTCCATGCCGTCGACGACATCCCCCAGCAGCGGCTGCACGACGAGATGGCCCGGCGGCGCGTCTACCTGCACCCGATCCGGTGGACGTCGCTCGGTCTGTCGCTGATCGAGGCGATGCAGCTGGGCATGCCGGTCGTCGCACTCGCGACGACCGAGGCGCCCGAGGCCGTGCCGCCCGGGGCCGGGGTGGTGTCGAACCGCGTCGGCGTGCTGCGCGACGCGGTCCGCGGGCTCGTCGAGGATCCCGACCGGGCGCGCGAGATGGGCCAGGCCGCCCGCGCGTCGGCGCTGGAGCGGTTCGGCGTGGAGCGGTTCCTGTCCGACTGGGACGCGGTCCTGGAGGCGGTGGCGCGATGAGGGTCGCGCTCGTGAGCGAGCATGCCAGCCCGCTGGCGGTGCTGGGCGGCGTCGACGCCGGCGGCCAGAACGTCCACGTGGCGGCGCTCGCCGAGGCGCTGGCGGCCCGCGGCTGCGAGGTCGTCGTGCACACCCGCCGCGACGGGCCGGAGCTGCCGCCGCGGGTCGAGCTCTCGCCGGGCGTGGTGGTCGACCACGTCGACGCCGGCCCGGCCGAGGCGCTGCCCAAGGACGAGTTGCTGCCGTTCATGGACGACTTCGCGGACGAGCTCCGGCGCAGCTGGCGCCGCGACCTCCCGCACGTCGTGCACTCGCATTTCTGGATGTCCGGCTACGCGACGCTGCGCGCGGCGCGGGCGGTGAACGTCCCGGTCGCCCACACCTACCACGCGCTGGGCGTGGTCAAGCGCCGCTACCACGGCGACCGGGACCCCAGCCCGCCCGCCCGCTGCGCCATCGAGGAGGACATCCTGCGCCGCGCCACGCGGATCGTGTGCACCTGCACCGACGAGGCGTTCGAGCTGATGCGCCTCGGCGCCGACCGCGGCAAGCTGGCGGTCATCCCCTGCGGGGTCGACCTGCGCCGGTTCACCCCGGACGGGCCGCGCGAACGGCGGGACGCCCGCCGGCACCGCCTGGTGTGCGTCAGCCGGCTCGTGCGCCGCAAGGGCGTGGGCAACGTCATCAGCGCGCTCGCCGAGCTCCCGGACACGGAGCTGATCGTGGCCGGCGGGCCAGACCAGGCCGGGCTGGACGCGGACGCCGAGACGCTGCGCCTCGCCGAGCTGGCCCGCCACCACGGCGTCGAGGACCGCGTCGAGCTGCGCGGACGGGTCTCGCGCGACGACCTCCCCGCGCTGCTGCGGTCGGCCGATGCGGTCGTGTGCGCGCCGTGGTACGAGCCGTTCGGGATCGTCCCGCTCGAGGCGATGGCCTGCGGCGTGCCGGTGGTCGCGACGGCCGTCGGCGGGCTGGTCGACACGGTCGTCGACGGCGTCACCGGCGTGCACGTGCCGCCCCGTGACCCGGAGCGCCTCGCCGGCGCGCTGGGCGAGCTGCTCGCCGACCCCGGCGCGCGCGAGCGCATGGGCCACGCCGGGGTGCGCCGCGCGCGCGAGCGCTACGACTGGGACCGTGTCGCCGCCCAGACGCACGCCGTGTACGGCGAGATGCGCGATCGCGGCCGGCCGCGCCACCGGAGCGGGCGCTTCGCGCGCCGCGTCGCCGGCCATGCGGCCGAGCTCGTCGCCGCGGTCGAGGCAAGCGAGGACGAGCTCGCACATGCCGAGCGCTGGGGCGACGAGCTGGCCGGGCGGCTGCTCGGGGGCGCGCGGCTGCTCGCCCTCGGCAACGGCGGCAGCGCCGCCCAGGCGCAGCATCTGACCGCCGAGCTCGTCGGGCGCTTCGAGACCGAGCGCCGGCCGCTGAGCGCGGTCTGCCTGCACGCCGACACGTCGAGCCTCACGGCCGTGGCCAACGACTACGGCCTCGAGGAATGCTTCGCGCGGCAGGTGCGCGCGCACGGCCGCCCGGGCGACGTCGTGCTCGCGATCAGCACGTCGGGCGCGAGCCCGAACGTCCTCGCTGCCGCCCGTGCCGCACGCGCCGCCGGGCTGGCCGTCTGGGCGATGACCGGGTCCGCCCCGAATCCGCTCGCCGACCTCTGCGACGACGCGATCTGCATCGCCGCGCGGCGGACCGCCACCGTCCAGGAGCTGCACCTCGTCGCGCTGCACGTCCTGTGCCAGGCCGTCGACCGGTGCGCGGCCGGCGAGTCGCTCGCCGGGTCGCCGCTGCTGGAGGCGCATCCGTGAGCCGGGCCCGTCTGATCGTGGTGGGCGACGTGCTGCTCGACCGAGACATCGAGGGCAGCGTCGAGCGGCTCGCGCCCGAGGGGGTGGTGCCGGTCCTCGACGAGCACCGGGTCGGGGTGCGCCCAGGCGGCGCCGGCTTCGCCGCGGCGCTCGCCGTGCGCGACGGCCACGACGTGACGCTCGTCACGGCGCTCGCACCGGACCCGCCCGGGGCTGAGCTGCGGTCCGCGCTCGAGCGCTGTGGCATCGACGTGATCGACCTCGGGCTCGACGGTGCCACGCCCGAGAAGATCCGCCTGCGGACGCAGGACCGGACGCTGCTGCGGCTGGACCGCGGCGGCCGCGCCGGGTCCGTCGGCGCGGCCACGGGCGACGCCCGGGCCGCGGTGGCCTCCGCGACGGGCATCCTCGTCTCCGACTACGGCCGCGGCGTCGCCGCCGATCCGCAGCTCCGGGAAGCGATCCGGCGCGCGGCGGCGCACGGGGCGCCGACGGTCTGGGACCCCCACCCGCGAGGAGCGCCTCCCGTCGCGGGCGCAGCGCTGTGCACGCCGAACGCCGACGAGGCCAAGTGCTTCGCGGCCGGCGAGGCGACGCTCGAGAACCGCGCCCGCGCCCTGCTGGAGGCGTGGTGCGCCCATGCGGTGTGCGTGACGCGCGGCGCCCGCGGGGCGCTGCTTGCGCGTGCCGGCCGGCCGCTGTTCGCCGTGCCGGCGATGGCGGTCTCCGTCGGCGACGCCTGCGGCGCGGGAGATCGCGTCGCGGTCCGGGCCGCGGGCGTGCTGGCCGGGGGTGGGGGCACGGTCGGGGCCGTCGCCTCCGCGGTCGCCTCCGCCACCGCGTTCGTGCGCGACGGCGGCGCGCTCGCGGTCGGCCTCGACGACCCGCGCATGCCGGGGCCGGCAGCGGTGCCGGACGCGGAGGCGCTCGCGGCGAGCATTCGCGCCGACGGCCGCACGGTCGTCGCCGCGGGTGGCTGCTTCGACCTCCTGCACCCAGGTCACGTCCGCGCGCTCCAGGCGGCGCGCGCGCTCGGGGACTGCCTGATCGTGTGCCTCAACAGCGACGCGTCGGTGCGGCGCCTGAAGGGCCCGGGCCGGCCGGTCGCCGCGGAGCACGACCGCGCCGCCGTGCTCGAGGCGCTCGGCTGCGTCGACGCGGTGGCGATCTTCGACGAGGACACGCCGTCGCAGATCCTCGAGCGCCTGCGGCCGCACGTGTGGGTCAAGGGCGAGGACTACGACGGCCGGCGGCTGCCCGAGGAGGAGACGCTCGCGCGCTGGGGCGGCCGGGCGGTATTGCTTCCATTCTTCGCCGGGCGATCGACGACCGGCCTGATCGAACGGGCGGCGAGCCATGTCGCGTGAGCTCGGGAACGTCATCGTCACCGGCGGCGCGTCGGGGCTCGGTGCGGCGGTCGCCGGCGCGATCGCCGAGGCCGGCGGTACGCCGGTCGTGCTCGACCGCCAGGCGGCGGGGAACGGCAGCCTGCAGCGGATCGTCGATCTCTCCGACACCGCAGCCGCCGAGACGGCCGTCGCCGCGGTGGCCGA
>JAXDHL010000149.1:0-2543 GCA_034664525.1 Solirubrobacteraceae bacterium | reverse complement strand
GGCCGCACTCAAGTTCCGCGGCGCCCTCGGCGTCGCCGGCCCGATGGCCGCGCACATGGCCGCGACGATGCCGCTCGAGCTCCGCAGCCCCGCGGCCGTCGTCGTGCCCGTGCCGACCGTCTCCTCGCGGCGGCGGCGGCGCGGGTTCGATCCCGCCGGCGTGCTCGCCGCGGCGCTGGCGCGGCGGCTGGATAGCCCGCTCGTGCAGTGCCTCGAGCGGCGCGATCGCGCGGGCCGGCAGGTCGGGACCGGCAGGGCCGCGCGGCGCGCGCCCAACCGGCTGGCGTTCGCCGTCCGCGGTCCGCCGCCGGCGCTCGTCCTGCTCGTCGACGACGTCCACACGACCGGCACGACGCTCGACGCCGCGGCGCGGGCGCTCGCCGGCGCCGGCACCGTGGTGCTCGCGGCGCTCAGCTACGCGCGCACGCTCTGAGCTCAGGCGATCGCGCGGCCGGCGTCGTCGGCCCACTCCAGCGCGGCGCGGTACGCGCCGGCGAGGGAGGGAGCCGGGCCCTGCACGGGAAGCGTGGGGAACTCGCCGCGCTCGTACGCGGTGACGGCGGCGAGCAGCTCGCCCTTGGGGCCCTCGCGCCGGACCAGCGCCGCCTGGATCTCCTCGGAGAACGGCAGCGAGTCGAGCACCTCGGCCATCGGCACGTTGAGCAGCGCGTCGGCGACCGAGAACAGGCCGATCGTGAACAGCGTCTCGCGCTCCTCGGGCAGCGCGCTGCCGGCGAGGATCTCGCACATGTGCGCGCGCCGCAGCGCCAGCGACACGAGCTCGTCCGGCACGTCCGGGATCGAGGAGATCGCCATCACCGTCGCCCAGCGCCGCACCGTGCGCACGCCGAGCATGCTCAGCGCCTCGCGCACCGAGTTGACGGTGCGCGGCAGCGCGAAGAACGCGCTGTTCACATAGCGCAGCAGCTTCAGCGAGAGGCCGATGTCGGAGGCGATGATGCGCTCGAGGTCCTCGAAGGACACGTCGCCGGCGGTCAGCTCGCTGAGGGTGCGCAGGGAGCCGAGGCCCGAGGTCGCCACCCCGCGCGCCTTGAACAGCCGCGGCTGGGCGAAGTAGTTGCCCTGGAAGTAGGTGAAGCCGAGCTCCTTGCAGCGCTCGAACGCCGCGTGGTCGCCGACCTCGGAGGCCACGAGCAGGGCGCCCTGCATCTTCGGCGCGCGCAGCAGGCCGGGCAGCTTGTCCTGGTCGATGCGCGAGATGTCGACCTTGACGATCGAGCACAGCGTCATCAGCTCCTCGATGCCGCCGCCCGTCTGGCCGTCGTACTCGTCCAGCGCGATCGTGTAGCCGGAGCGCGAGAGCTGCTGGAGGATCCCGAGCAGGTCGTCGCGCGCCTGGTAGGCCTTGATCTGGAGCACCGCGCGGTCGGGCCGCACCGGCGGCGGGCCGATCTCGACGAGGAAGTTACGGGCGATCGTCACCCAGGCGGGGTGGCGGCCGGCGAGCGTCTCGAGGCCGATCTCGCCGAACGCGTCCAGCAGCAGGGCGGAGGTCGCCTTGGCGTCCATGGACGGGTCGCCGAGGTCGATCGTGCCACCGAATTTCAGCTCATAGCCGACGACGACGTGGCGGGCGTCCGCGACCGGGTGGCGGACGACGGCGACTTCTTCGCGGCTCGCGGCGGGTACAGGGGCGGTGGCGCTCACACCCGTGATGGTCGGCTTCTTTGCCCTCCGGCTTGAGGGTACGATTGGGATACCGTCGACCCCCTGCAGAGAGGAGTCTCATGCGCATCGAGGTCAAGGGACGCAACCTTCAGGTCACCGATGAGCTGCGGGAGTGCGTAGAGCGGCGAATGGACAAGATCGGCAAGCAGGTCTCCGCACTCGCGGTTCTGGAGGTGGAGCTGGCCGACGTCCGAACGCCGACCGACCCGATGACGGCCGAGGCGACGCTCCAGCTGAAGGGCACCACGCTGCGCGCCAAGAGCGCGTCGAAGGACACCAAGCACTCGATCCACCTCATCTCCGAGGACCTCGCGCGCCAGGTCAAGCGCCACCGTGACAAGCGCCGCGGGCGGCGCGAGTCGCGCGCCGCGGCCGACGAGTCGCGCAACGGCAGCACGCCGGTCCCGGCGCCCGACGAGGAGACCTCCTCCACGCTGTGAAGGCGCTACTGGCGGGACCCGCACCCCGCTAGGCTAAATAGCCATGTCCATCCTCGAGCGCGCCCTCCGGCTGGGCGAAGCGAAGCAGTTCAAGGCCTACTCCAAGCGCGTCGAGCGGATCAACGCCTGGGAGCCGGAGCTGGAGCTGCTCGCGGACGACGAGCTCCAGGCGCACGTGAGCGCGCTACGCGAGCGCGCGCAGGGGGGCGAGGACCTCGGCGAGCTGCTGCCGGAGGCGTTCGCGCTCGTGCGCGAGGTCGGCCGCCGCACGATGAGCATGCGCCACTTCGACGTGCAGCTGATCGGCGGCATGGTGCTGCACGACGGCCAGATCGCCGAGATGCGCACCGGCGAGGGCAAGACGCTCACCGCGACGCTCGCGGTCGTCCTGAACGCGCTCCAGGGCCGCGGCGT
>JAXDHL010000148.1:0-2639 GCA_034664525.1 Solirubrobacteraceae bacterium | reverse complement strand
GCTCAACGGGGCGCTGAGCACCGCGCCCGCCGCCACCCGGAGCTTCGAGGCGTTGACCGGCCGGTGGCGGGTCGACGTGGTACGGGAGCCCGCCACCGCGCTGCTGGCGACGCTGCCGTGGCTCGCGGTCGCCTGGCCGCCGGCGACCGCGGTCCTCGTCTATCTGCTGGGCCGCGGGCTGCTCCGGCGTCGCCGCGCCGAACGGCAAGTGGACGACATCTTCGACCTGTCACCCGACCTGCTGTGCATCGCCGGCCTGGACGGGTACTTCAAGCGCGTGAACCCGGCGTTCGAGCACACGCTCGGCTATCCGGCCGCCGAGCTGCTGGCCCGCCCCTTGCTGGAGTTCGTCCATCCGGAGGACCGCACGCGAACCGCCGACATGTTCGGTGCTCTGGGCGAGGGACGGCAGGTCGCGGACTTCGAGGTCCGCCACATCCGGGCCGACGGCGCCGTGCGACGGCTGCAGTGGAACGCCCGGACGATGCCCGAGAACGGCCTGATGTACGCCGCGGCGCGCGACGTCACCGAGAACCGGATGCTCACCCATGAGCAGGCCGCGCTGCGCCGCGTCGCCACCCTGGTCGCCGAGGGCCACGCCGCCGACGAGCTGTTCGACGCGGTCGCGGTCGAAGTCGGCCGGCTGCTGACCGCGGACGCCACGCGCCTGCTGCGCTACCACGAGGACGGCACCGCGTCCGTCGTGGGCACCTACGGCGCCTCGGATGCCGAGATCGGCTTGGGCTCGCGCCTTCGCCTCGACCGCGACCGGCTCTGGGGGCGCGTCGCGCGAAGCGGGGGCTCGGGGTGCACCGATCCGCTGCGGGACCGGTCAGACGCCCTCGCCGAGCGCCTGCTCGCCGTCGGCGTCGCTGCCGCCATCGCCGTGCCGATCGTCGTGTCCGGGCGCCCGTGGGGCGCGATCGTGGCCGCCTGGAAGCATCCGGACATGGCCGGCAGCGACACGGAGCTCCGCCTGGCGCAGTTCACCGAGCTGGTGGCGACCGCCGTCGCGAATGCCCAGAGCGGCGCCGAGCTGGCCGCGTCTCGCCTGCGGATCGTGGCGACGTACGACGAGGCGCGCCGACGGATCGAGCGCGACCTGCACGACGGCGCGCAGCAGCGCCTCGTGAGCACGGTGGTGCTGCTGAAGCTGCTGCGAAAGGGGCTCGGCGACGCCAATGGGCCGATTGCCGAGCTGGTGGAGGAGGCGCTCGCGAACGCCGAGCGCGGGATGGCCGAAGTGCGCGAGCTCGCGCGCGGCATCCATCCGAGGATTCTCTCGTCAGGCGGCCTCGGGCCGGCTCTCAAGACGCTCGCTCGCCGCTCCCACCTCCCGGTGACCGTCGACGTGCCGACCGACTCGCGGTGGCCCGAGAATGTCGAGGTGACCGCCTACTACGTGGCCTCCGAGGCGCTGACGAACGCGACCAAGCACGCGCACGCCTCGAAGGTGCGCATCACCGCCGACTCCGATGACCGGAGGATCCTGCTTACCGTCCGCGACGACGGTGTCGGCGGTGCCGATCCGTCCCAGGGCTCTGGGCTGATCGGTCTCCGTGACCGCGTCGCAGCGCTGGGCGGAGCGCTCGCCGTTCACAGTGAGCCGGGTTTCGGGACGGTCTTGACCGCTCAGATCCCTGTCTCGGCCCCGCCTGCGGCGGGGGCCGACGCCTAACCTGCCCAGATCCGCCGGTAGGTCGCGCGATACCCGCTCGGCGGATCGAAGATCGCGCCATCCGGCACATCGGCGCGGGTGATCAGTCGCGGTGGAGCGATGTAGCCGGACGAGGGCCGCCCCGCACGGGCGCGGTTCAGCTCATCGACGATCTGCCAGCCCTGCAGGTACAGCGGCTCGGCGATCGACGCCGTCTGATGATCACCCGTACGGATCCGCTCGAAATCCGATGCATCGCCGTCACCGGCCCCGATCGCGAACGGCGGCTCGTCCCCGGGCCTGCCCGCGTATATGAAGGCCGCGAGAGCCCCGCCGATGTAGATGCCGTTGATCGCCAGCATGTAGCGGAACCGCGTCCCGAAGCGGTGCAAGAGCGAGGACACGACGGCCGGCATCTGCTGCTGCGCAAGGTCGATCGGTGAGTTGACGATGTCGAGCACCGAGCAGCGTCGGCACCGTCTGATCTCCGCCGCCATCACGTCCGCCTTGTAGGCGGCGATGGGGTATCTGCGATCGGTGAAGATCATCGCGGCGGCCGTCCCACCGGAGTGGACGATCGCGTAGTCAGCGGCCAGTCGCGCGACGGCCGCCGGGTCCGTCGACACGTTGGTGAACAGGCCGGCGTGGCGATCCGGGCCCGGCCGTGTGCCAGCGTGCCAGCCGACCGCCGAGATGCCCAGCGCTCGCGCTCGTCGCAGCGCGAGCGTCTGCGCTGTCGCGTCGAAGCCGCCAAGGACGATGCCGATGGGCGCGAGGCGCAACGCGGAGCGCAGAGCGCGCGCCTGGCCCGCTGTGGTGCCCCCGCCGTCGAGGATCTGCAGCTGCCAGCCGATCGCAGCCGTCGCCTGCTGGACGCCGCGGGCCACCCCGGCGATGCCACCGTTGGTCAGGTCGCCGGCGACGAAGATCACGAGGCCGCCCGCCCGAGCCCCAGGGCCTCTCGCCGGGCCGCGATAGCCGG
>JAXDHL010000147.1:0-2973 GCA_034664525.1 Solirubrobacteraceae bacterium | reverse complement strand
ACACCGGCACGGCGGCCGACGGCGCGCTGCTCACCGTCCAGAGCACGGGCATGGGCGGACCCAGCGCGGCCAGCTCCTCGAGCACGATCGCCGCGCTCGGTCCGCCCATGCCCGTGCTCTGGATCGTGAGCGGCGCGCCGTCGGCCGCCGTGCCGGTGTAGCCCCAGAGCCCGCGGTGGTGGTTGAACATCTTGCGGTCGTCGCCGAGGACGACCTGCGCGAGCGCGAGGGCGCGTCCCGGGTCGCCGGGCAGCAGCACGCGGTCGGCCAGGGCGGCGACGGGGCGGAGGTGGATGGGCTGCGGAGCGTCCGGCACGGCGGGCGAGGATACGGACCCAAGGTCTAGACTCAGCGTTGCCATGGCCGAGAACGAGGATCAGGAGCGCAAGCCCACCTCGGGCGCGTCGGACCCGGAGCGCACGGGAGCCGAGGGTGCGGCAGACGAGGACCGTCCCCGCTCCCGCGCCGAGCAGCTGCGGTCCGCCGTGGAGGGCGCCTTCGGAGCGACCGCCAGCGGCGCCGGGCCCGTGCAGAAGCGCGCCGCCGACCTCGCCGACGAGCTCGTCGGCGCCGCCTCCCGCGTCCGCGAGGTGCTCGAGGAGCTGCGCCCGCCGTCGCCCGACGAGCTGCAGGCGCTGCGCGAGCAGGTCGCGGGCCTCGAGCAGCGCGTCGCGGAGCTCGAAGCCGCCGCCCGGCCGAAGCCCAAGCGCGCCGCACGCCCGACGGCCACCGACAAGGGCGGCGCCGCCGCCAAGCGCCCGCCGTCCGGCGGCCCCCGCTCCTGAGCGCCCCGCCCGGAACCGTGACCCAGCGCCGCGTGCTCATCACCGGCGTGTCGAGCCCGCTCGGCGCCCGGGTCGCGACGCGCCTGGCCGCCGATCCGAACGTGGAGCACGTCATCGGCCTCGACACCCGCCGCCCGCCCGGCGTGCTGGCGCAGCGCATCACGTTCGTGGAGGCCGACCTGCGCACCGGCGAGCTGGCCGGCACGCTGAAGCTGGCCGCGCCGCACGTCGTCGTCCACCAGGACATCGTCCAGTTCCCCGAGCCGGGGCGGTCGGCGCGCAGCCTGCACGACCTCAACGTGATCGGCACGCTGCAGCTGCTGGCCGCCTGCGGCGAGCTCCCCGGTCTGCGCGCGCTGGTCGTCCGCGGCTCGGCCTCGATCTACGGCTCGGCGCCGGACGCGCCGGCGTTCTTCACCGAGGATCTGGCCCGCGCAGGGACGCTGCACACGCGCTTCCAGCGCGACGTCGGAGAGCTCGAGCGCCTCGTCGAGGCGTTCGCCCGCCGCCACCCGTCGGTGACCTGCACCGTGCTCCGCCCGCAGCCGACGATCGGCGCGTCGATCGACAACCCCATCATGAACCTGTTCCGCGCGCCGGTCGTCCCGACGTTCCTGGGCTTCGACCCGCGCCTGCAGTTCATCCTCGACGAGGACCTCGTCGGCGCGGTGGTGGCCGCGGTGGACCGCCGCGTTCGCGGGCCGGTGAACATCGCCGGCGACGGGACCGTCTCGCTCGCCCGCACCCTGCGGCGCCTGGGCCGGCGCAGCCTGCCGATCGCGGCGCCCGCCTACGCGGCCGTCGTCGGCGGGCTGGCGCGGATCGGGATCCTGCCGCCGATCAACGACGATGTGGTGCGCTACCTGCGCAACGGCCGCGGCGTCGACACGACGCGCATGCGCCGCGACCTGCGCTTCGTCCCGACCCACACGACCGCGGAGGCGATCGACGCGGTCGCAGCGGCGATCCGCGCGGAGCGTCAGGGGGTGGCCGTGTGATCGGCCCGTTCGGGCTCGTGCGCGACCTGCGGCGTGCCGTCGACGGTGCCGCCCGGCGGCTGCGCGGCGACTACGACGAGGACGAGTGGGGTTACGACCCGTCGATCGCGTCCGCCGCCGAGCCGCTGCTGAGCTTCCTCTACGACCGGTGGTGGCGCGTGACCGCCACCGGCACCGAGCACGTCCCGCGCGACGGCCGCGCGCTGCTGGTCGCCAACCACGCCGGCGTCCTGCCGTGGGACGCCACGATGACCGCCACCGCCGTGCGCCGGGCGGGCATCGCCCGCGACCCGCGATTCCTCGTGCTCGACTGGGCCTTCGGCCTGCCCTGGGCCTCGGTGGCGATCCGCCGCTGCGGCGGCGTGCCGGCGTCGCCCTACAACGCCCTGCGCCTGCTGCAGCAGGACCACCTCGTGATGGTCTTCCCCGAGGGTGCCAAGGGCGTCGGCAAGCCGTGGAGCGAGCGCTACCGCCTGCAGCGCTTCGGGCGTGGCGGGTTCGTGCAGCTCGCGCTGCGCACCGGCGCGCCGATCATCCCCGTGGCGATCGTCGGCAGCGAGGAGATCTACCCCAAGTTGGGCGAGCTTCCCGGCGTGGCCCGCCTGCTCGGTGCCCCGCACATGCCGATCACGCCGACCTTCCCACTACTCGGACCGCTCGGGGCGATCCCGCTGCCGTCGCGCTGGCGCATCACCTTCGGCGAGCCGGTCGCGCTCGGCGGCCTCGGCCCCGAGGCGGCCGACGACCGCGCGACGGTCCTGGAGATCTCCGAGCAGGTCCGCGACCGGATCCAGGCGATGGTCCTGACGAGCCTCATCGAACGTCAGGGGGCTTTCCGGTGACATTGACAGCCACGGGCCTCAGGAGTATTCCTGATGTACATGAGGTCGCGCAGTGGGCGGGGGATACCGGCCCGCAAGGTGCCGTTGTCGAGACGAGCATCGGCGACCACGTCGCGGGCCGCGCCCGCGAGCGGCGGGGTCTCGTCCGAGCCCCCGCCGCTTTCACGAGCGTGCCGCGGTGACCGACCAGGCGTCGCTGGCCGACGTCGCCCGGCGCGTCGGGGTATCGCCCGCCACGCTGCGCCGCTGGGTCGACTCCGGGCTCGTCCCCGCCGGCCCCGGCCGGGCGATGACGCCGGCGTCGATCGCCCAGGCGCGCGTCGTCTCGCGCCTCCGCGAGCGCGGCCA